>CANQZR010000016.1 GCA_947628405.1 uncultured Clostridia bacterium | reverse complement strand
AAACGCCCAAAAAATTTTCGGACATGGAGGTAATTTTTATGAACGAAACAGAACTTTATTCCCTCTGGCTTGAAAAAGCTGTTGACGACCCCGACCTTCAGACGGAGCTTAAATCTATTGCCGGCGATCAGGACGCTGTTACCGACAGGTTTTACCGCGATCTGGAATTTGGCACAGGCGGTCTGCGAGGAGTTATCGGCGCTGGCACATACAGAATGAACATCTATACTATAAGACGTGCTACTCAGGGTCTTGCAGATTATGTCAATGAAGCATTCCCTGTTGATCCTTCCGTTGCTATTGCTTACGACAGCCGTATCAAATCCGACGTTTTTGCTAAGGAAGCGGCTTCCGTACTTGCCGCAAACGGCATAAAAGTACACATCTACAGCGAACTTATGCCTACTCCAATGCTTTCATTTGCAGTCCGCAGCCTTAAATGCAGCGCCGGTATAGTCATCACGGCAAGCCACAATCCTGCCAAGTACAACGGCTACAAGGTATACGGTCCGGACGGCTGTCAGCTCACTCTCGGGGCTGCCGAGATAGTTCTCAAGAATATAAATAAAGTCCCCATGTTTGACGGCGCCAAGCTTATTCCCTTTGAAAAGGGTCTTGAAAACGGCTCTATCGAATATATCGGTCAGGACGTTATATCCGCATACATCGGCAAGGTCGCCGAACAGGGAATACACACCGATCTCTGTGCGACAAGCGGTCTTAAAGTTGTTTATACGCCTCTCAACGGCACAGGAAACAAGCCTGTAAGAATGATCCTTGACAAGATCGGCATAAAGGACGTTACGGTAGTTCCCGAACAGGAATACCCCAACGGCAATTTTACTACCTGCCCGTTCCCCAACCCAGAGATAAAAGAAGCGCTTGCTCTCGGTCTTAAACTCTGCGAGACAGTAAAGCCCGATCTGCTCCTTGCCACCGACCCGGACTGTGACCGTGTGGGAATTGCCGTTCCCGACGGAAACGGCGGCTATGTACTTTTCAGCGGAAACGAAGTGGGCGCTATGCTTCTTGAATACATCTGCGAAGAAAGAACAAAGCTAGGAACAATGCCCGAAGAACCTATTGCAGTAAAAACGATAGTTACCACCGATATAACCAAAGCCATTGCAAAGGAATACGGCGTAAAGATAGTTGAAGTTCTCACAGGCTTCAAATTCATAGGCGAACAGATAGGATTCCTTGAAGCCAAGGGCGAAGAGGACAGATATATTTTCGGTTTTGAAGAGAGCTACGGTTACCTTGCAGGCTCATATGTAAGGGACAAGGACGCAGTGGTAGCTTCCATGCTCATATGTGAAATGGCTGCATTCTACCGTACAAAGGGAATATCTCTTCTTCAGGCGCGCGAGAATATGTATAAGAAATACGGCGTTTACACTCATGCTCAGCAGTCGTTCACCTGCGAGGGTGCGTCAGGCATGCAGAGAATGAAAGAGATCATGACCGATCTTCGTACAAATACACCCAAGGAGATCGCAGGGCTTCCCGTTACAAGATTTGACGATTATCTTGAAAGCGTTTCTATTGATTGTTCTACGGGAGCAAAAACAATGCTCACGCTGCCTAAGTCTGATGTTCTTACTTTTGCTCTTACAGACGGAGCGTCGGTAATAATCCGTCCTTCCGGAACAGAGCCAAAGATCAAGGCATATTACACCACCACCGGTGCGACCAAGAAAGAATCCGACGCTCTTGAAGCAAAGATAGCAGATGATTTTAAAAAGATACTTGGCTTCTGATATATCATAATATAAATGATCCGAGCCTCCGTTCATTAATGTGTGAACGGAGGCTTGATTTATATGCTCTTAACTCTCAACACTCTCAACTCTCAACACTTATACAGATAAAAAACCATTGGCAGTCTCCGCAGACCTCGGATAGTCTCCCGGCAGAAATAATTTTTTCCCTCACCAGACGGGAAAGATCTTTCCCGTTCATCTCCCTGCCGTATGAAAGTCCGCATATTTCCAATACCGCCCTATCATATCTGTCCGACTTTTCACCCGAACAGATGCCGCCTATCAGGTTAGGACACCTTTTGCAGATATCGTCTGCGCCCTCGGATATGATCACTTTAGGATCGCCTTTTTCAAGCAGCCTGATGACCTCCGCCATGTTTTTCACAAAATCGCCGCTGTAGCCTTCGCCCCGGAAAAATGCCGTGCAAAGCCCATGATGAGGACGTATCCGCAGTATCTCAGGCTGCCCTGACATTTCCTCTGACATATTTCGACAGCCTCCTTGAAAGTGTTATTGCCAGCGCTATTTTGACAGCGTCCGGAATTATGAACGGCACAACGCACATCATCAGCGCGGCGGTAAATCCTACCGGTTCTCCCCCGGAAGCAGACACTGCCACGAACCACAGCGTTCCCAGACCGTAGCAGACTATCATTCCGGCAGCCATTGCAAGAATATCCGCAATAAGTTTTCTGCCGAATATTTTTGTTATAAGCCAGTAGATAAGCCCCGAAAAAACAAATCCCATAAAATAACCTCCGGTCAGACCGAAAAGTATGCCCACGCCGCCTGTAAAACCGGCATAGACCGGCAATCCTGCCGCGCCGATAAGGATATATGCCAGTATCGCAGCCGTTCCCCTGCCGCCTCCAAGAATTCCCAGTGCTAAAAATACCGCAAAGGTCTGCATTGTAAACGGTACGGTAAGGTTTACAGATATCTGTGAACATACTGCTATAAGCGCGGAAAAAAGTCCGCAGACTGCAATATCATAGGCTTTTGATCGTGTATTTGTGTTCATGATGATATTCCTCTCTTTGAATCAATATGAAATTATTATAGCATATATCTTTGAGATTGTCAACTATAATTTTTAATATGGTTGATAATTTTAAATAAGAGGAATACCTTTCTATATTTGTTAAATTTCAAATAATGCTATTGACATTTTTTACGGAATATTATATAATATTTACAAATATTTGCCGATAAAGGCAGGAAAAGGGTGTTTTTTTATGGATCTTAAAGGCAGTAAAACCGAAAAAAATCTTCTTGCGGCATTTGCCGGAGAAAGTCAGGCAAGAAACAAATATACATACTTTGCAAGCGCAGCAAAAAAAGAGGGCTTTGAACAGATAGCCGAAATATTCCTTAAAACGGCAGACAACGAAAAAGAACACGCTAAATTATGGCTCAAGGCTTTAAGCGGCATAGGCGATACCAAAGCCAACCTTGCTGCGGCTGCCGACGGCGAAAATTACGAATGGACGGATATGTATGAAGGCTTCGCAAAAGACGCCGAGGAAGAAGGCTTTACCGATCTGGCTGTAAAATTCAGGGCTGTGGGACAGATCGAAAAAGCTCACGAAGAACGTTTCCGTGCGCTGCTGAAAAACGTTGAGATGCAGCAGGTATTTGAAAAGAGCGAAATGAAAATGTGGGAATGCCGAAACTGCGGACATCTTGTAATGGGAACAAAAGCTCCCGATGTATGCCCCGTATGCAATCACCCACGCAGCTTCTTTGAAGTCCGCAAGGAAAATTACTGAGTTAAAAACCGGTCGGGCGGTAGATTGTAAAGACAGCGCCTCTCAACGTCTTTATACTTTGCAGGAAACAAAAAAATAATGTAAAAACTGTCGCCATATTTTAAGGACGGCAAGCAAAATTGCCGTCCTTTTACAAATATGATATACTTTTATTCCTCAAATAGAATATTGGCTGATAACAATTTTTATAAAATCACTTGAATTTCAAGTGATTTTATTATATAATGTATAAATATATTAACTTAATTGAACCTGTTTTGACAGTATTTCCCAATCAGCTGTTAAATAACTATAAACAAAAAGAAACGAGGTTTTATAATAAATGAAGAAAAACCAGTCCGGCAGACTTACTGAACAACATAAAAAATCAAAGGGTGTTGTTGGTATATTTGGCGATGAGGCTCAAAAACACGATAAAGAGGTTTATAATACTTCTAAAATAGCCATAATGAGACTTCAATCTGAATTTCCTGCACTAAAATTTAGATATAGAAAATCATTAAAAAAATCCGAAATCAATGAAGCCTTGCAAAAAATTGATAAAAGTTTAGGGCAAACATTATTTGTTGAATCTTCGGAAATTAAACCTGACGGTGGTATAATAGAAGTACAGGATGATAACGGCAATTGGCGTGTCGTTCTCGTATCAGAAGCAAAACACCAAGGCAAGGATATAGAAAACATAAAACAAGGCAAATTAGTTGGGAAAAACAATGATCAAATTACTATGGTGGCAGGAAATGCCATTGAAAGATCACATAAAAACATTTCTGAAATAGCTAATTTTATGCTTGCTGAACTGCATTTTCCTTATATCTTGTTTTTGGAAGGGTCTAATTTTTTAACATGCGATATAAATGTAAAAAGACCTGATGGCAGCAATATAAAATTAATATACAATGCTGGTGATCTTAACAGACTTGACAGATTAACTGCGGCAAATTATGGAATGCCAATAAACACAAATTTGTGTGAAAATAAGTTTGTTGTTTGTAATAACACAACCATTATGCTTCAAGCTGCTTCAATTTACACGCAAGGAGACGGGGGTAAATGGGAAGATGAAGATATGATTAAAATAATGATCGATGTAGCAAAAACATCAATCAAAATACTTTCTAAAGATTTGTTTAGACAACTTACATCTACAGAGGTGTAAAAATGGCTATTCATAATAAATCTCATAGAAATCACGCTTTACAATCATTGAATAAAATGCGCAGAGATAATGTCAAGCTGAAAAGCAGTATTGATTTTATTTTGCCTGAAAAAACAGACATTTTTCTGCAAATTAGTGATTGTTTAGATTTACTTAAACAAATACCCGATGAATCTGTACAACTTATTTGTATTGACCCACCATACAACCTCGCAATTGAAAATTGGGATATGTACGATAATTATATATATTGGGCTGATAAATGGCTTAAAGAGTCATACAGAATATTAAAACCCAATGGCAATTTAGTTATCTTTGGTGGGATTCAGTTCAGAGATGTAAAATCCGGCGATCTAATTGACATCATACATCATCTCCGTTATCATTCTAAGTTTAAATTAATCAATACTATTATTTGGCATTATAAAAACGGGATGTCCGCTCATAGATATTTTGCTAATCGTCATGAAGAAGCTATTTGGCTTGCCAAAAGCAATGATTATTATTTTGATCTTGATTCTGTCAGAGTAAAATATAGCGATGATGAATTAAAAACAGCATTAAAAGACAAACGATTAAATCCTGAAAACACTAAAAAAGGAAAAAATCCAACAAATGTATGGGAAATTGGTCGCTTAAATGGCAATAGCAAAGAACGGGTCGGACACCCAACACAAAAACCTACCGAAATTATAAGACGCATTGTCAAAGCGTTGTCATACCCTGATTCTATAGTAATAGACTTTTTTTGTGGCAGTGGCACGACAGGACGGGTATGTATTGAAGAAAAAAGAAATTGTATTATGTGTGATAATGACGAAAATACAAAAAAATACTTTGATTTGCACATAAAAAATATGAAAGAACTGGGTTGTTCAAACAACTATGATTTTGACTTATCTCTTAATGAGTTCTTTAATAAAATAAATAAACGATCATTATTTTCAAACTATGAATAGATTTTTGTTTTATGTTTTAATTTGTATTATATCTATTACAAAAAAGACCGTTCCTATCGGAACGGTCTTTTGAATATGCTTTAAATTTTATTCGTCGCTGTTGTCCATGCTGAGAATAACATCACTTACAAGATTGCCGGGAAGCTGTTCATAACGCAGATGTTCAAGAGTAAAATCTCCCTTGCCTCTGGTTATCTGACGAAGCTGCATTGTAAAGCTCTGCATCTCCCTCATGGGAACTTCCGCTTCTATAACGGTCATTCCTTTCTTTGCAGCCGGATTCATTCCGATAACACGTCCTCTGCGCTTGTTAAGGTCACCCATGATATCGCCGGTATTCTCGTCCGGAGCGTTTACAACAAGTTTGCCTATCGGTTCAAGGATAGTCGGATCAGCCTGCTTCAAACCTTCCTTGAAAGCAATGCTTGCAGCCGTTTTGAACGCCATTTCCGAGCTGTCTACAGGGTGGTATGAACCGTCCACAAGAACGGCTTTCAGTCCCGTTACGGGGCAGCCTGCAAGAACTCCCTTTTTCATGCTTTCCTGCAAGCCCTTTTCAACGGCAGGGAAGAAATTCTTGGGAACTGCGCCGCCGAATACTTTTTCTTCAAATACAAGTTCTTCGGAAAGGCAAGGCTCAAATTCGATCCATACATGACCGTACTGACCATGACCGCCGCTTTGTTTCTTGTGTTTGCCCTCGACCTTTACCTTTTTGCGGATAGTCTCGCGGTAAGCGATTTTAGGTTCTTTAAGCTCTACATCTGCGCCGAACTTAGCTTTCAGCCTTGCTGCCGCAACGTCAAGATGCTGTTCGCCCAGACCTGCAAGTATCTGCTCCTTTGTAAACGGATCCATTCCGTAGGAAAGAGTCTTGTCTTCCTCGATAAGGCGCTGTATGCCGGTGCTGATCTTGCTTTCGTCGCCCTGCGACTTTGCGGATACTGCCATTCTGTAGCAAGGCTTTGGAAATTCGATAGCAGGGAATTTTACATTTATTCCTGCACCGCAAAGTGTATCGGAAGTAGCTGCGCCTATCTTTACGGCAACAACTATATCTCCGGCATAGGCTTCGGTGACCTCGGTCTGCTTTTTGCCGCACATGGTATACAGCTTGCCGATCTTTTCGATATTGCCGGAAACGGTATTCGTATAGTCCGAATTTGCTTTAAGAACACCGCTTATTACTTTTATAAATGACATTTTTCCTACGAACGGGTCGGCAACGGTCCTGAATACAAATGCCGCCGTGGGAGCGCTTTCATCATAAGCGATCTCGGCAGGATCATCATTGCCGTCTACGGCAAATGCCGGCTTATTGTCGGCAGGTGCTGGGAGCAGCAGTCCGATCTCTTTCAGTATCATATCCACGCCTGCCATAGTCGTGGAGGAACAGCACACTACAGGAGTGATTATACCGTCGTTCATGCCTTTGTGGATACCTTTTACAAGTTCTTTCTGGGTAAAAGGCTCGCCCTCGAAGAATTTTTCCATAAGCTCGTCGTCCGTTTCGGCAACGGCTTCGGAAAATGCAGCTACAAGACCGTCCATACGGTACTCCATTTTCTCGGAAATTTCAGCGGTGGGCATATCCGTTTCGGCTGCATTGCCCTTGTCATCATATTTATAAGCTTTCATTTCGATAAGGTTTACAAAGGAGATTACCTTGTGATCCTTTATGACCGGTACGACTACCGGACACACAGTAGGTCCGAACTTTGTTTTCAGGTCCGTAAGTACGTTATAGAAGTTAGCGTCTATATCGTCTACCTTTGTAACAACGAACATAGTAGGTTTGCCCTGTTCTCTTGCAAGTTCATAAGCCTTTTCGGTTCCTACCTTTACTCCGGATTTGGCGGAAACGGTTATCATTACCGTTCCTGCGGCATTTATGCCCTCATACATACCTCCGGCAAAATCAAACAGACCGGGAGTATCGAGAAGATTTACCTTTATGTCGTTATATTCAAAAGACGCCAGCGCCGTACTTAAAGAGACCTTGCGCTTTATTTCCTCCGGGTCAAAATCGCAGACGGTATTGCCGTCAACAGTTTTGCCAAGACGGTCGGTAACGCCCGCCTTGAACAGCAGAGCTTCCGCAAGAGAGGTCTTTCCGGAGCCGGAATGTCCGGCAATAGCGATATTTTTTATACTTTCCGCGCCGTAATGTTTCATACTGTTTACTCTCCAATCAGATCAATTTTGTTGTTTGATGCAATAGGTCTCCGGCTTTTCTGCCGGGATCTATCGGGACCGGGTGTTTCATCAGGCTGATATCCCTGCCTGTGTTAAAAAATGTATATCAATACATTAAATATTATAGCCTTTTTTATTATAAAATGCAATGGATTCGCAACAAATTCAACAAATTACATTACAAAAGGGTAAAATAATTGTGAAATATATACAAACCAGTTAATAATGGTTCCACCGATAAAATTAATGAATTGACCCTTGAAAATTTATTAAGAATGTGGTAAAATAAAATATGTATCGACCAACGCCATATACTTATGAACGGCGGCTTATAACATTTCATGAAACTTTCTCGCCGGAGGTGCTATTATGATAAAAGATATCCAGCAGGAAATACTGCGTATCAAAAAAGAAAAGAATATAACCATTCTCGCTCACAGCTATCAGGCAGAGGAAATACAGGAGATCGCCGATCACACCGGCGACAGCTTCCGCCTTTCCCAGCTTGCGGCAGACGATCCCAACAGCACGCTTATAATGTGCGGCGTTCACTTCATGGCGGAGACCTGCAAGCTGCTTTCTCCGGATAAAAAAGTTATCCTTGCAAAAGAAGGCTGCGGCTGTCCTATGGCTGAACAGCTTTCCGCCGACGAACTCCGGGATCTTAAAGAAATGTACCCCGGATATACCGTAGTCGCTTACATAAACACCACCGCAGAACTGAAAACGGAATGCGACGTATGCGTTACGTCTTCCTCCGCCGTAGATATATGCAGAAAGATCGAAAACGACAAGCTGCTTTTCATTCCGGACTGCAACCTTGGCGCTTTCGTTGCAAAACAGCTCCCGGAAAAAGAGATAAAACTTATTCAGGGCGGCTGTCCTATCCACGCAGCAGTAAGAGAAAAGGACGTTCTTGCCGAAAAAGCCTTGCACCCTGACGCTCTTGTTCTCGTTCACCCGGAATGTATACCTGCGGTAACGGCTCATGCGGACTATGTGGGCTCCACCAGCGGCATTGTTAACTTTGCAGTGAAGTCGGACGCAAAGGAATTTATTATCGGTACGGAAATATCAATTGCCGAACATCTTCAGTACGCCTGCCCGGATAAAGAATTCTATCCGCTGTCAAAACACCTTATCTGCCCGAATATGAAGCGCACTACGCTTATGGACGTTTACAAAGCGCTCAGCGGCGGCGGACTTGAAATAGAAATGTCTCCCGAAGTAATGAAAAAGGCGCGCGTATGTATCGACAGAATGCTTGAGCTCGGATAATTCAAAAGCTGCACATAAAAAAGATAAATTTTGCAAAGGAAGTTACCCTGATATGATCGGCGATAATATCCACGATTTTATAAACAGTACGATATTAGGTACTTTTTTACAGCTTGCAAGAGTTGACGTTGTTACCGGAAAATACGAATATTTCAAGCGGGATCCGGAGCTTGAAAACGACTTTAAGGATATTGACGATATCTATGATTATATGAAAAAACTGGCTTCGGAGGAATATGTATATCCCGAATTCCGTGAGGAATACCTCAGATTTTCCGACCCGGAATATGTATGCAAAAGGGCTTTCGGCGGAGAAAAAATGATCGTTTACCGTTACAAGCGAAAGACCTCTGCCGGCGGCAGGTGGGTCACTTTCTGCATAATAATCCCAAAGGGCTGCTCTCCTGAAAAGCCGTGGGTAGTTTTCGGACTCAGAGATTCCGATACCGATACCACCGCCCTTGCTGATGCTATGTCCGCGCTTTCAAATATATACCATAAAATACTCAAGATCGATCTTACCAAAGATACATTTGATATCGTAAAAGCGGACGACGACGAGCTTCCCGACAGCAGCGTCACAAAGATCACCGAATGGCTCAGTTCCTTTGCGGAAGAAGGCAACGTTCACGAAGAAGATATAAACGTTTACCGCGAATTTATTGAAACGGAACATATAAAAGAACATTTCCGCAATAAAAGGACCAGATTGAGCTGCCGTTACAGAAGAAAAAGCGCCGGAGGCGGTTTCCGCTGGGCGCAGATGGATCTTATCCCGAATATGGATTACAGCAATGATAATATCGTACTGATGCTGTTTGTAAAGGACGTTCATGAAGAACATATGGCTGAACTGCGCCACCGTCAGGAACTGGTCGATAACTACAACCGCGACGCACTCACTCTCCTTTACAACAGGCACAAATTCAACGAGGATACCAAATCAATAAAAAGATCTGCGCCGTCCTGCGTTACCTGCCTTTACATGGACGTAAACGGTCTGCATGAACTGAATAATCATCTCGGTCACCAGAAAGGCGACGATATGCTTTGCTGTGTTGCCGATACCCTGAAAAAATATTTCCCCGACGACAGGTCGTACCGCATAGGCGGCGACGAGTTTGTAACATTGAGCGCCTCGCTTTCTCAGGACGCCGTGGAACGTGTAGTTGAAAGAATGAAAGACAGCCTTTCCAAAAACAATTATGACATATCGGCAGGTATCGAAAGCGGCAGCGGCAATAATATATACAATATTATCGGCGCGGCAGAGCTTGCCATGCGCAAGGACAAGGAAGCATACTATACAAACGGTCTGCACGACCGCAGAAAACGCGGCATGAATGAAGAGCTTGAACAGCTGCTTACCGAAAAGCGCGACGCGGAATATTTCCTGCGCCTTATTGCAACACGCTACGCAGGCGTTTATTTTGTGGATATAGAAAAAGATTCGCTCAGATACATCTATATCCCGGAATATTTCAAAAAGCTCCTGCAGAGAACGTCATTCTCGTTCAGCGCGGCTATGAACGTATATGCGGAAAACTATGTCAGACAGGACTATTACAAACGATTCAAAGAGGTCACCGATCTTAAAACACTTCCGGAAAGATTAAATTCAGGAAATGCGATATGCCTTGATTACATAAAGGTCGACGGCACGGACATGGAATTAAAGATACTGAAAATGAACAAGTCTGTCGAGGGAAAATATGAAACTATATGGATATTTACCGGCGGAAACGACGATCCCGACGATATATAAAGCCGTTAAAGCTTAAGGAGCGATCGAAATGAAAATACTCCATACCTCCGACCTTCACCTTGGAATATCCCTGCTGAATATGCCGCTGATCGGCTATCAGCAGGCTTTCTGCAAATTTTTCGGCAGCGCTGCGGAAAATGCCGATGCAGTGATAATTTCCGGAGATATATTCGATACTTCCATTGCTTCAGCCGAAGCCGTCCGCTGCTGGAGCAGCCTTGTTTCGGAGCTTTGTATTGAAAAAAAGCTGCCGGTAATAGTATGCGCGGGGAATCATGACGGCGCGGCACGGCTTTCTTCCTGCGGAGATCTCCTCAAAGTTTCCGGACTTTATATTTCCGGCAGCTTTGAGGATACTTTTTCTCCGGTCGTTATCGGGAACACGGCAATTTATGCAATGCCGTATTTCAATCCTGCCGGAGCGGCGGCGCTGCTGGGCTGCAAGCCCTCCCCTGCGGACGTTATGGAAACCGCCGTTAAAAAAATACTTTCCGAGGCGGACAAAAACCGCGTCAATATCCTTGCGGCGCATTGCTTTGCCGCAGGAGGAACGGCTTCGGAAAGCGATATTTCCGCAAAGGCTTCAGAAGCCATAGGCGGAGCGGACAGGATACCTCTTTCCGCCTTTGACGGATTTGATTATGTTGCTCTCGGACATCTGCACAAAGCGCAGACCCTTGTTTCGCCGTCCGGAACGGTGATAAGATACAGCGGAACTCCTCTGCCCTATTCGTTTTCGGAGGCGGAGCAGAATAAAACTTTTACAATATTCGACGCCGATAATAAAAATATAAGCGAGCTTCCCGTTCCTGCCGGATACCGTCTCAGAGAAATAGAGGACAGCTATGAAAACATCATTGAAGCCGCAGAATACGATCATGACCGTCTCGATCTTATGAAAATAACCGTTACCGACCGTTACGGCGGAGACGGTATATACATGAAGCTGAAAGAGTATTACCCTAATCTTTTAAGATTTTCAGGGAAAACCTTTGCCGGCAGCGGAAACAGCGCCGCCGCTTATGAAGCTGCCGAACTTGATATAGTTTCGCTTGCAAAACGCTACACCGAAGAAAACCGCGGCACCGCTCCCGACGCAGACGAGCTTGAATGGCTTGCCGAGGCTTTTGAAGCGGTCGAAAGGAGCGAATGAAATGCGCCCGTTAAAGCTCAGCTTTCAGGCTTTCGGTTCATATGCCGAAAAAGCCACGATAGATTTTGAAAAGCTGGACAGCCTGTTCCTTATCCACGGTGAAACAGGCGCCGGCAAGACCGCTGTACTCGACGCAATGATGTACGCTCTTTACGGCGAATCCAGCGGCGGAGAACGCAGCGAGCCTCGCTGTGCTCTGCCCAAAGCTGCGGACATACCTACGGAAGTGGAGTTTATTTTTTCGGTAAGAGGAAAAACCTACAAATTTACGCGTTCCATAAAAATCACACCAAGAAGCAAAAAACCTGACGCAAAGCAGGACTGTTTCTATTATGACGAAGAGACCGAAAACTTTATACCGTTTTTTGAAAATCCCAAGCAATCCTTTGTAAAACAAAAAGCCGAAGAACTTACGGGGCTTTCCGCAGAACAGTTCAGGCAGGTGGTCATACTTCCTCAGGGGCGGTTTGAACGGCTGCTCACATCCGGAAGCGAAGAAAAAGAAAAAATACTTTCCACCCTTTTTGCGGCGGAAAAATATACCCGTCTTTCTGAAAAGCTATTTGAAAAAGCTGATGAAGAACGCCGGGAACTTTCCGCAGAGGGCGCTGCTCTTGCGGCTATGCTTGCGGCGGAAAATGCTGACAGCCCGGAAAAGCTGGAGGAAGAAAAGGAAAAACTTTCACAGCTGTTTGAAGAGCTTGCTCCGCAGCTTGAAAATTCAAAGAAAGCGCTTGCCGCCGCCCGGGAAAGGCTTACCGCTTCGGAACTGCTTTCGCGCAGCTTTGCGGAGCTTTCGTCCGCAAAGGAACGTCTCTCGGAGCTTGATAAGCAGTCGGAGAAAATTTCCGGCTACGAAAAACTCCTTGCACTGCACGAAAAGGCTTTGAAAGCAAAGCCGGAATTTGCGGCTCTTTCGGAAGCAAAAAACACATTCAGGATGCGCAGCGACGCATTTTTTACGGCGGAAAAAAATCTTTCCGCCGCCGAAAACGAATACAGGATCATTGAAGAAAAACGCGGAGAAGTTTCCGCGCTTGAAAATACTATCACCGAAAAAAACGGCGCGCTCACCGTTCTGAACGGTCTTGCCGAAGTCTACGAAAAAATAGACGCCGCCGGAAATGTTCTTAAAAACATTTCGGAAGAATGTTCCGATCAGAATCTATCCCGTACACGCACCGAAAATTCCCTTAAAAAGACTTTAAAGGAGATCTCGGAGACTTCCTCAAAGCGCGACATGATGATCTCGGAATTTTCGGAAAAGCTGCCCGGGCTTAAAGCGGAAAAAGCCGCTTTGGAAAACGGCGCCGAAAACGCAAAAAAACTTCACCTTTATGAAAGGGAACTTAAAAAGATACTTGATGATATTGCCGGTCTTTCCGTTCAGGCGGAACAGTATGAGCGGAAAAAAGCCGCCGCAGAAGCGGAATATGACCGCCTTTATTCCGGATATATCTCCAATGCGGCTGCGGAACTGTCCTCACGCCTGAAAGACGGCGCGCCGTGTCCCGTATGCGGAAACCTTTCCCACCCTGCTCCGGCTGAATATCACGGCAGCGCCGTTACTGCGGAAGAAGTAAAGGCTGCAAGAGCGGATTTTGAAGCTGCCGTCAAGACTGTCTCCGGGCTGAAAGAACGCATAGCCGCGCAAAAGGCAAGGGTTCCCGCCGCCGAACAGTACATAGCCGAATGCCGCAAAGCCGTAGAAGATGTCGGCTTTACGCCGGAACGGCTGCTGTCCGTTGCAAAGGATTGCGCCGAAGCCGAAAAACAGAATGCCGCTCTTCCCGGACTGGTAAAATGGATATCCTCGCTCGAAGCACAGAAAGCGGCTTTTGAAAGCAATCTGAAAGCCATATCGGCAAGGACGGAAGCTCTTGCTGCACAAAAAGCAAGGGCGGAAGCGGAAATTTCCGTTCTAAAAGAGCAGCTTTCTCCGGAATGTCCGGACAGAGCGTCCTACACCTTAAAGGTCTCGGCTTTAAAAAACGAGATACAAACTCTTACCGCAAAGAAGCGGCAGGCAGATGAAAGATCCGCCGCCGCCGAAAAACGCCGCATAGAATGTAAAGCGGCTTTTGTTCAGGCGGAAAAAGAACGTTCCGCCGCCGAAGAACGGCTTATATACTGCGAAAAAACTTTCGCCGAAAAACTTTCCGAGTTGGGAGGACTGACTGCGGAAAATTATGCCGATTCCCTGCTGCCGGAAAAACTTGCGGCGCAGTATTCAGCCGAAAAAGAAAAATACCGCCTTGAACGCCATTCCGCCGAAGAGACAGTAAAAACGCTTTCCCGTCAGCTTGAAGAGAAGTTTCCGCCGGAACTTGAAAAAATCAAAGCCGAAACAGACGCCGCCGAAAAACTTTTCGGCGAACTTTCCCGTAAAGAAGCCGTTTTTGCCGAAAGATACAAACGGCTAAAAAAACTTTCCGAAGAATATTCCGCACGGCGGATATCCTACGAAAAAGCCGCCGAAAAAAATGACAAGCGGCTTGCCTTTGCAAGGTTCATGCGCGGCGACAAGGGCATATCCTTTACAAGATATGTGCTGGGGATAATGCTCCGTATCGTAACGGAAGAAGCAAACCGCATACTTGCAGATATTCACGGCGGAATGTTCCGCCTGTGCGTAAAAACCGAACTGGCGGCAAATTCCAAGCAGGGGCTTGACCTTGAAGTAGAGAATTTGTCTGCTTCATCTTCGGTAAAATACGGTGTACGGGAGCTTTCCGGCGGAGAAAAATTCCTTATCTCACTTGCTCTTTCCCTTGGACTTTCCGCTGCGGCGCAGAGCCGTTCCGGAGGTGTGGAGATAGAATCAATGTTTATAGACGAGGGCTTCGGCTCTCTTGATACCGACTCTCTCAGGGAAGCTGTTGGTATACTGTGCGGACTTTCAAGAGGAAGAAATACTATAGGTATAATTTCTCATGTGGAAGAACTGCGCAATGTAGTTCCATGCAGCATAAAAATAACAAAATCTCCGGAAAACGGATCGAAGATCATAATGTGACCGAACTTCTGCCGTATCCGGAGATAAAAAAGCCGGAAAGCGACGCTTTCCGGCAGGGAATATTACTTATTACTTTTTGGGCTGTGCAGGCTGCTGGACGCTGTTTGCGGCTATTTCCTTTATGGAAGTTACCATTCCGGCAAGACCTTGTATCTCTGAGGGAATTATTATCTTTGTTGCTCTGCCGTCGGCTGCCTTTGCAAAGGCTTCAAGGCTCTTTAGAGCAATAACATTTTCTTTCGGGTCGGACTGATTGAGCTTTACAAGGCTTTCTGCAAGGGCGTTCTGAACGAGCTGTATGGATTCGGCTTCACCCTGTGCTTCAAGTATCTTCTGCTGTCTTACGGCGTCAGCGCGGAGGATCATTGCCTGTTTTTCGGCTTCTGCGCGAAGTATCTCGGCTTCCTTTTCGGCTTCCGCACGGAGGATCTTGGATTCCTTTTCACCCTCAGCAACAAGCACCTGTGATTTCTTTTCACCTTCAGCCTGAAGTATCTTTTCACGTCTTTCACGTTCGGCTTTCATCTGGCGTTCCATGGAATCCTGTATCTCACGGGGAGGAATGATGTTTTTCAGTTCAACACGGTTGACCTTTATTCCCCACGGATCGGTAGCTTCATCAAGGATAGAAGTGATTTTTGCGTTGATAACGTCACGGGAAGTAAGCGTTGCGTCAAGCTCCATTTCACCTATGATATTACGCAGAGTTGTGGCGGTAAGGTTTTCTATTGCGGAAATAGGTCTTTCAACGCCGTATGTGTACTGCTTTGAATCGGTGATACGGTAGAAAACTACCGTGTCGATCTGCATGGTAACGTTATCCTTTGTGATAACCGGCTGCGGTTTGAAATCGACCACCTGTTCCTTTATGGAAACACGCTTTGCGACCTTTTCAAAGAAAGGCAGAACGTAATGCGGACCTGCCGAAAGCGACCTTGCATATGTTCCAAGACGTTCAATAACGTATTCCGAAGCCTGCGGCACGAATTTAAGACCTGAAATAAGGATAATTATTACCAGTATTGCCAGACCTATCAAAATAAATTTCATACAATGACACCCTTTCAGATAATATTAAAAGCTACTGCTTCTGTTCCGCCGGAATTTTATTCCCGGCTCTTTCAACGACGACTTTTGAAGAACGTATCTCTTTTACGATAACCGATTCGCCCTCCGATATACCGTCGCCGTCTGCGGAGACTGCCGCCCAGTCAACGCCGGACAGCCGCACGCGTCCTTTGCCTGTACTGCTGTTTATAGCTTCGATAACAACGGCTGTTTTTCCGATCTCAAGGTCTGAATTGGTAGGAATGAACTTGCTTGGAAAAAGTTTTTTCAGCATTGGTCTTGTAAACAGCAGCAATATTCCTGCCACAAGGGCAAAAATCACAAGCTGCACCGTAACGTTTGCGCCGAGAGAAGCAGCTATAAGCGCTCCGAGCGCTCCTGCCGCAAACCATATTGATACCAGAGCGAAAGTTGCAGCTTCAAGTATCAGCGCTGCGGCAAAAACGATTATCCAGAAAATTACCATAAGCATACCTCCTCTGATATTATAATAACACAATATTAAAAAAATTGCAATACTTAATTCGTGGAATTATTACAAAAAAACGGGACGGTATTTCCGCCCCGGAAGAAATTGATCAACATACATTCCGCTGCATTTCAGCCTGTTTCCGCTTGTTCCTGAAATGGGATATCACGATGTAATAGAACGGTATCGAAACAAGGAACGGTATCCATGCCACTGCAAACCACCTGTCCGCAATTCGCACTGAAAAGAACGACAAAAATACCCCTATCCCGATATAAAACATCAGCGCCAGCACCGGATAGCAGAATATCAGCGGATTGCGCTTTTTTACGGCAAAATATCCGGTATAATAAAGCGGTATCGTAAGGAATATCAGCCACATCAGACCATACCAATTATCGCTCCATGACCGAAAGATCTGGTCACATATCCCGCCTATGGAAAAATACACGAATGCACAAAGCACCGGATAGCAGAATATCATAGGGTTTTTCTTCCTGACCGCCGACACGAAAGTATAATACAGCGGTATCAGCAGGAATAACGTCCAGCCGGGATGTACAAGCCCTATCATTGTCATAAGCGCAAATGCCGCGCCTATCATAAGAGGAAGCGTTTTATCAAAAAGTGAAAGACCCTTTTTCCCCGTATTCGTTCCGCTCTGGAAGTTATCCATACTGTCGGACAGCTTATCCATGCCTTTTTCTATCTTCGTGCCAAGTCTGTCCATTTTATCTTCAAGACCGGTTTCAAACTTATACATGGCTTTTTCGTACTTGCTGCCGAAGTCTGCGCTTTTCCTGCCTGCGGAACGATCAGCCGGCTTTATGTCCGGTGCAGCGCCGTTTTCCGGCGAAGAACTTCCGGGAGCGGATATCCTGCCGGCAGTATCGCCCTGAGGATATATTTCTTCATCGGTATAGTTTTCCGGAAACATTTCGGGCACGTTTGCTCCGTTATGAACGTAGGCTTCTTTTTTTAACGAAACTCCCTTTTCCGGAAGATGTATGCTTCCGGTTTTAAGCAATTCATCAAGGGATATTCCGTAAAGCTGTGAAAGCAGAACAAGATTATCCGTATCCGGCGACGCTTCCGCCCGTTCCCACTTGGACACAGCCTGCCTTGAAACACCTATCCGCGCGGCAAGCTCCTCCTGTGAAAGACCGTTCTTCTTCCTGAGCTGCTGTAATCGGTTTGCTATTTCTATATTCATTTTTACGCCTTCCTTTCTTTGATATATTCTATGTTAATATTATACACCATATAGCATTGAAATGCAAGCAATTTCAGTTTGCATTTACATATGCAACCAATAGTTGCTTTTTAAGCGGCGAAATGGGGCAAGCAGGCAGGATATTCCTGCCGGATATAAAAAATGCCCCTCACCGTATTACAGCGAGGGACAAACATTGCACTAATTACTTTGTGTTTGAAAGTTTCCACCTGAATGTGGATATTCTTTGAGCCTTTGTGTTATCGTAAGAAATATTGCTGCACGCTATACTTACGTCGTTGTATCTGTAATCGGTCTTTGCTATCTTTGAACCGAACGACATTGCCGATTTTACGGCGTCCGCTCCGTAATTCCTCTGGATTACCGCGCCCAGCTTGTGGTACTGTCTTTCAAAATCAACGATCTCTTTTGCAAGTATAGGCTTTGTATCGCATACGTTGTAAACGCCCTGATAGTTTATTCCGGGAGCCGCATTCAGTATACCGATTATGAAATCTATCAGATTATACAGGCAGCAGAAAGAATATCCATAGTCGCCGTAACCGTATATGTAGGAACAGCCGTCCTTTGGATCATATATCTTTGCATGAAGATTGGGAGCATATGATTTTGTATATATCGGGCAGATACGAGCGATTATACCCTTTGCCGAAGCTGTGGATTTTACAGCCTTTGAAAGCGCTTTTTCACTGTCAAACTTGAGTTTTCCGTAAATAGTCACAGGCTTTTCGCCCATTGTCTCACGGATAGGCTCTCTTGTTTTTGCCGGAGCATATACCTGATGTGTGCTTATAAGTATCATATCGTTTACACCGGCGTTTATAGCGGCTTTATAAAGATATTTGTCAACAAAAGCCGATTTTTTCTCTTCTGCCGGAGTAAGGTCGTTGGGAAAATCGTTGTCTACCGTACAGGCAAGGTGAATAAGAACATCTATACCTCTGCTCATAGCCTGAGTCACAGCATCCTTATCATCTATGGCTGCTTGTACAAAAGTATAGTTCGGCTTGTCTATATTTGTATTTGGTGTGTTATCAACGCCTATGACTTCAAAACCCTTTGCGAGCAAAGCATCGCAAAGCTCCACACCCATAAGTCCGGACGCACCTGTTACAAAAACGGTTTTCATAATCCACCGTCCCTCCGTTCTACAAATATTCTGTGCATACACATATTATTATACCACAAATAAAAATAATTGCAATATGTTTTTTGACGAAATCCACAGGTTTTTTTTGAATAATACGCTATAAATTTGAATTTTTATCGGTCATGTTCATTCAAAAGCGCTTTTCAGAGCCGGAAATGTATGCAAAACAGTCCACAAAAATCATGAAAGGGGAATTTTTTATGAAAATTATCCTTCCGGATCCGCAAACGGGAAAAAGATATAATGCGGCAGGAGCTTTTCTGAAGAAAAAATTCGGAAAAAGAGCAGTAAAAATAAGTCTGAACGGAAATTTTGACTGTCCCAACAGGGACGGCACAAAAGGTTCAGGCGGCTGCACCTACTGTTCATCATCAGGCAGCGGAGATTTTGCCGGAGATCCTCTTCTTGACATTGCGGAGCAGTTCAGCCGCGGCAAAAGGCTTCTTGAAGCCAAATGGGGAAAAGATGTATGCTATATCCCGTACTTTCAGGCAAACACCAACACTTACGCGCCCCTGCCGCGGCTGAAAGCTCTTTTTGAAGAAGCGCTGTCATGGGAAAATACCGTCGGGCTTGCAATTTCTACCCGTCCGGACTGCATTTCGGACGAAACCGCAGATCTTCTTGCCTCGATCGCGGAAAAAACTTATCTTACGGTAGAGCTGGGCTTGCAGACTATCTTCGACGAAACAGCGAAAAAAATAAACCGCTGCCACAGTTACGCGGATTTTCTGGACGGTTTTGAAAAGCTCCGCAGCAGAGATATAAACGTATGCGTTCACGTTATAAACGGACTTCCCGGAGAAACGCGCGGAATGATGCTCGATACCGTAAAAGAGGTTTCCCGTCTGGGGATACACGGCATAAAAATACATCTTCTGCACATTATCCGCGGCACAAAGATAGCCGAACAGTATCTTAACGGCGAATTTGAAACAATGGACTTTGACGGATATGTTGAGACCGTCTGCGATCAGATAGAACTTCTTCCGGAGAATGTACTTATCGAACGCCTTACAGGAGACGGTGCGCGCAGGGACCTTATCGCTCCGCTGTGGAGCATTGACAAAAAAACCGTTCTAAACGCCATTGACAAAGAACTCAGGCGCAGAGGAACGGTACAAGGCAGCAGGAAAAGCCTTTGACAAACTAAAAGGACGCTTTTCAGCGTCCTTTTTTATATCAGCCGAAATATCTCTTGAGAAGTCCCTCGAATCCGCAGCCGTGACGGGCTTCGTCCTTTGCCATTTCGTGGACTGTATCGTGGATAGCGTCAAGGCCCATTTGTTTTGCCTTTGAAGCAAGCTTCAGCTTGCCCTCGCAGGCGCCGTTCTCAGCCATAACACGCATTTCAAGGTTTTTCTTGGTGGAATCAGTAACAACATCGCCAAGAAGCTCCGCAAACTTAGCGGCGTGCTCTGCTTCTTCATAAGCAGTCTTTTCATAATAAAGACCTATTTCGGGATATCCCTCACGGAAAGCTACTCTTGCCATTGCAAGATACATTCCTACTTCGGTACATTCACCGGTGAAATTCTGATTGAGTCCCTCAATGATCTCGTCATCTGCACCCTCTTTGCCGATACCTACAACGTGCTCGCAAGCCCAGTTCATCTTATCGGCGGCAGCCTCGTTGAACTTTGAAGCCGGAGCCTTGCACTGGGGACATCTGAAATCGGCAGGAAGGCTTTCTGCCTCGTAAACATAACCGCATACAGAGCAAATAAATTTCTTCATAATGATTACCTCCTTGATATATTCCGATAAAATATCGGGGACTGTTCGTCCATTCCATATAACTATACCATTTGAGGCAGGATCTGTCAACGATTTGAAATGTATTTTTTATATATTTTTTGTGAAAGATCCGGCGATCTTACTGCTGCAATTGTGAAACTTTTACATATATTTCTCCGTTTTCCGAAAGCACAACTACCTTGTCTCCTTTTTTGACCGTTCCGTCAAGTATGCTCCTTGAAAGCAGACTTTCTACCTTTGAAGAAATATTCCTGCGAAGTCCGCGCGCTCCGGTGCGGTCGGAGCTTCCCTCTGCAAGGGCGGTCACGGCTTCATCACTGAACTCAACGGATATCTCCATATCTTCCGCGCGCTTGCTGACCCCGGCAAGGAGCTTTCTTGCAATGCTTTTCAGCTCCTCTTTGCCAAGGCGGTCAAAAACTATTATTTCGTCCAGTCTGCCGATAAGCTCCGGACGGAACGCCGCGCGGACCTTTTTTATAACGTCCTCTTTTACGTCGGAGGAAAAACCGTCGGCCGAAAAGCCAAGGGCATTTTTTTCGGTTATCAGCTCTGCTCCGATATTCGACGTAAGGATGATAACTGCGCTGCGGAAGCTGACTCTTCTGCCGCTGCTGTCGGTCAGTATGCCGTCCTCCATTATTTGCAGCAGGATATTGCTTATATCGTTGTGAGCCTTTTCTATCTCGTCGAAAAGTACGACGCTGTACGGCTTGCGCCGTATTTTTTCCGTAAGCTGACCGCCCTCATCACAGCCCACATATCCGGGAGGCGCGCCGATCAGCTTGCTTACGCTGTGCTTTTCCATATATTCCGACATATCGAACCGTATAAGGGAATCCTCCGAACCGAAAAGCGCCGCCGCCAAGGCTTTTGAAAGCTCTGTCTTACCTGCTCCCGACGGTCCGGTAAAAAAGAAGCAGCCTACCGGTCTGGACGGATCTTTCAGTCCTGCGCGGCTGCGTCTTACGGCGTCTGCAACGGCGTGAACGGCAGCGTCCTGACCTATGACCGTTTTTTTCAGTTCGTTCTCCAGTTCAAGGAGCCGTCTGCTTTCGTCGGCTGTTATCCGTGTTACCGGTATCCCCGTAGCAGCCGAAACTACTTCGGCGATATTTTCTCCCGTAACATAAATGGGCTTTGCTTCACTGTCGCTGTACCAGCTCGTTTCGCCCTTGCGCACCGTTGAAGCGACCTTTGTTTCGGTATGCTTTTCAAGCATACGGCGCAGGCTTTCCGCAAGCTCGCTGAGCGTTCTCGGCGAAGCGGAGGCTTTCATTCTTGCCCGTGAGGAAGCCTCGTCGATAAGGTCTATTGCCTTGTCCGGCAGGAATTTTTCCGGCTGATACCTTACGGAATAGGATATTGCCGCCCGGACGGCTTCTTCGGTGATAGTTACTCCGTGAAATTCTTCATAACAATGTTTAAGACCGTTTACTATGCAGAAAGCCTCTTTTTCGTCCGGTTCTTTTATAAACACCTGCTGGAAACGCCGTTCTAAAGCGGGATCTTTTTCAATGAACTTTTTATATTCCGAAGCCGTTGTAGCGCCTATCATCTGCAATTCGCCCCGTGCAAGCTGAGGTTTAAGGATATTTGCGGCGTCAATAGCTCCCTCCGCCGCTCCTGCGCCCACAATGGTATGCAGCTCGTCTATAAAAAGGATTATATTCCCGTTGGCTGCAACTTCGTCCATGCACTGTTTTATTCTTTCCTCAAAATCACCGCGGTATTTTGCTCCGGCAAGCATTGCGGTCAGGCTGAGGGAAAAAAGCTGCTTGCCCCGTATGGTATCGGGAACTTTCCCCTCGGCTATCATAACGGCGATACCCTCGGCAATGGCGGTCTTTCCTACGCCGGCTTCGCCTACAAGGCAGGGATTGTTTTTCGTCCTCCGGGAAAGTATCTGTATCACTCGTTCTATTTCCTTTTCCCGACAGAAAACAGGGTCAAAACGGTGTTCTCTGGCGGCTTGGGTAAGATCCTTTCCGTATTTGAGCAGCGTTGGGGTCTTGGGGGCATATCCTCCGGCAGGAACGGATGACGCAGTACAGGCGCTCGTTATCCTGCTGACGCTTCCGCCCATATCCTCTATTATCTTTACGGCAGTGCAGTTTCTTTCCTTTAGCAAAGCAAGAAGAAGATGTTCCGTACCTGCAAGGCGGCTGCCGTTTGAAGCGGCTATGACAAAAGCGTTTTCTATTATCCTTTTTGCGGACGGTGTGGCTGAATCCCTGTCAACGGTGCAGGGTTCTCCCCGTCCTACCATCATATTTATACGGCAAAGTACATTTTCCTCTTTTATGCCGCAGCTGCGGAATATCCCGGCGGAAGCGCTTCCCTGTTCTCCCACAAGGGCAAGCAGGATATGCTCGCTTCCCATATATGTGTGTCCCAGACTGCCCGCATGGGTGAATGCTTTATTTATTACCGTATTTGCTTTTTTTGTAAAGCTGTCGAAATCAAACATAAACTTGCCTTTCCCACAAAGATATTATGCGGAAAACTTGTCCGCACTTTTATACCGATCCCCGATCATAAAGGGCACAAAAAATCAAGCAAAAACTTGCATATATGTGTATTTTTTGTCTGCACTTTAATGAGGGATCAGTATTATTATGGCATTATCGGAACAAAATATTTGTCATATTGGGAAAAGCATTTAAAAATTCCTTTTCAGGCAGACGAAAAACCGGGATATCCCATATGATGAAATATCCCGGTTTATTGTTTTATTATCAGAGCTTCCAAAGCTCTTCCGCATACTGTTTAACAGTCCTGTCGGAAGAGAATTTTCCGCTGCAGGCAATGTTCATCCAGCATTTCTTGGAGAACACTTCACGGTTTTTGTAATCGTAAAGCGCTTTCAGTTTTGTATCAACATAACCCTCCAGATCCGCAAGCAGGAAGTAATGATCCGGCTTGTGCCAGCTTGTGCCGTTTATAAGCGCGTTGAACAGCTCGCCGAACATTCCGGTATCGCCGTCGTTGAATGTGCCGTCTACAAGTGTATTTATAACCCTCTTTACACGTTCATTGGTATAGTAGATCTTCTCCTTAGGACGGTAATTCGGCTTGATCTTTTCGATCTCTTCAACTCTTGCGCCGAAAATATATTCGTTTTCCCAGCCGGCTTCTTCAACGATCTCAACATTGGCGCCGTCGTAAGTTCCAAGGGTCACCGCGCCGTTGAGCATGAACTTCATATTTCCCGTACCGCTGGCTTCAAGCCCCGCTGTAGATATCTGCTCGGAAATATCTGCTGCCGGGATAAGTTTTTCCGCATAGGATACGTTGTAATTCTGCACGAAAAGTACTTTCAGCTTGTCTTTTGTCTCGGGATCGTTATTGACGAGCTTTGCAACTTCGTTTATATACTTGATTATACCCTTTGCCCTGCGGTATGCCGGAGCGGCTTTTGCTCCGAAAATAAAGCAGGTAGGCTGTAAGTCGGGAAGTTTATGATCTTTTATCTGGAAATACAGGTCAACTATAGAAAATGCGTTCAGAAGCTGTCTCTTGTATTCGTGGAGACGTTTCGCCTGAATGTCAAACGCCCAGTCGGGAGAAAGTTCAACGCCCTCATGCTGCTTGATATATTCGCAGAGCTGAACTTTCTTCTGACGCTTGATGTCCATAAATCTCTGAATGGTATCCCTGTCGTCAACGAACTTTTTCAGTTCCGCAAGTTCGTCAAGGTCTGTTACCCAGCCGCTGCCGATCTTTTCGGTGATAAGTGCGGACAGCTCCGGGTTGCAAAGACCCAGCCAGCGTCTTGGAGTAATGCCATTGGTCTTGTTCTGGAACCTGTCGGGGAAAATTTCATACCAGTCCTTGAGGACGTCGTTTTTAAGGATATCCGTATGGAGCTGTGCAACGCCGTTTGTATGCGCAGAAGCAAAGATCGCCATTCTTGCCATGTGGATACGTCCGCCCTCAACTATCTTTTTGTCGGCGATCTGCTTATCGGTCTGACCGATGGAACGGAGATATTTTTCAAGGTGAGCGTCTATCATCAGTACGATCTCGTAAACCGTGGGTATAACGCTTCTGAACAGATCGACGCTCCACTTTTCCAGCGCTTCGCCCAGAACGGTATGATTGGTGTAATTGCACACCTTGCTTACGATATCGAACGCTTCCTTAAAGGACATTCCCTCCTTGAACATGAAGATCCTTATCAGTTCGGGAATTGCAACTGTGGGGTGAGTATCGTTCAGCTGCAAAGCGTAACATTCGGCAAATTTTGAAAAATCGTCGCCGTGGGTCTTTTTATATTTCCTTATAATATCCTGAACAGAGGCGGAAACGAAGAAATACTGCTGTTTCAGTCTTAATCTCAGACCCTTTTCGGTGTTATCGTTAGGATAGAGAACGTTTGATATAGCTTCCGCAAGGATAGTGCTTTCACTTGCCTTTATATAGTCCTGATTATCGAAAGCGCCGAAGTCAAAGCCTTTCAAGGACTCGCTCTGCCAAAGGCGAAGCGTATTGACCGCTTTCATTCCGTAGCCTATTATAGGAACATCATATGGAACGGCAAGCACCGACTGATCCGCAAAATCTACCCTGACCGCTTCATTTTCCGCTCTTACGCTCCATGCGTCGCCGTAATCGAGCCATGCATCGGCAGATTCCTGCTGAAAACCGTTCCCGATAGACTGTTTGAAAAGCCCGTAGCGGTAACGTATGCCATAGCCGTCAAGAGGGATATCATGCGCGGCGGCAGAATCAAGGAAACATGCTGCAAGACGTCCCAGACCGCCGTTTCCGAGAGCGGCGTCCTCGATCTCCTCCAGACAAGCTATGTCCACGCCCTGTTCCGCAAGGATCTCCTTTGCTTCATCAAGCAGACCTGCGCAGTAAAGATTGTTGAACACGGCGCGTCCCATAAGAAATTCTGCGGAAAGATAGTAGGCTCTGCGGCGGCTGCCGTTTTTTTCCTCGGTCTTATCCCAAAGGGGTATTATCTCGTCCATTACGGCTCTTGAAAGAGCGTTGTGGAGCTGTTTCGGGGAAGCGTTTTTAATGTCAGTTCTTCCGTCAATGCGAAGATTTTCGTTTATTTTTGCGAGAAACTGTTCTTTGTTCATATAAATTGACCGTCCTTTTTCAAAATTTTATTTTTTGGAAAACTCACCGTTGCCGGCGAAAATAAAAATCAATTACCATTTTAGCATATTCTTTGCATTTACGCAACTATTTTATGCGGATTTTGTGCAGAATAAACATTTTGATTTTAAAATATTTGTCACGGATAGAAATGCTTTCCGACGATTCTGAGCTTGCCTTAACTTATTTTGTGGGGAAGCCTGACGATAAATTGTAATAAGTGTTGAGAGTTGAGATAAATGATAATTTGTGGGGAAGCCCCCACGGGCTTTGTTACCCCCAAAGTAAGTTTAAATAAATCGTTTAATGTAGAGTAGCCCCCTCAAGGGG
>CANQZR010000015.1 GCA_947628405.1 uncultured Clostridia bacterium | reverse complement strand
CTGCCTTCGACCGGTTCTCCCGGTCTTAATCCTGTAGTAGATTCATATACCTGTATCGTGGTTTCCTCGGAGGTTATCCCTATTACTTCGCCTATAAGGCGCTTTGTTCCTACATAAACCATTTCAAGCATAGAAAAATCTTTTGTTCCTCTGACCTTTACAACAGGACCGTTTACAGAAAAGATAGTATTCAAGGCTTTACCTCCTGTTCCGAATTACTGTGCAAAAGCATTATTATTTGCAAACATCAGTCTTTGCTCATCAACAGCCATATCAAATGTTTTATCGTATATAGTTTCGCTGTCTTTGTTATAGACCGAAATGCCGCCGAGCTTTATATTGGCATCAGGTGAAAATACAACATTTGCGGAATGTATGGCTTTTTTCAGTTTATCGGCATATTTCATATCATCCGGCGCAAGGAATATTTCAGAACCGTCAGATATTTTCATTGCAAGCAGATCTTTTAAAAGAGTATCCACATATTTTGGATCATTCCTGTAACTTATAAGACGTTCCTTGACAACATTGAAAACCTGATCCGTCAGTTCTTCTCTCCGGCGAAGAACTTCTTTTTTCATATCAAGTTCAGCTTTTGATATACTGCGCATATAGCGGTTATCATTTTTCTTGTTTCCTGTATTGAAATATCTGCCGGCAAATTCCTCCGATTCATGTTCAGCGTCAGAAAGTATGGTTTTCTTTTCTTCTTCGGCTTCCGCAAGCATTTCACTTACTTTACGCTCCGTTTCATCATTTACGGCATCAATGAATCTTTGAAGTTTTTCATTGTTCATATCCATAAGAAATTCTCCTTTAAAGCTTTAACCCGATAGCAGATTCAATGTATTTTGAGATTATACCGGTGATATTTGAAGTAGCATGACGATCCGGTATTTCAACAATAAGGGGCTGACGTCTGTTCAGCTTATAATCGTAGACCATTTCCTCACAAAGTTTTATCAGCTTTTCTGTCATAAGAACAACAGCCACTTCTTTATCTTCCATTACTTCTGAAAGAGCTTTTTTTACTTCTTCCGATTCATGTACTACAACGCCTTCTATTCCTGCAAGGCGCATACCCATCTGCGTATCGACATTATCGCTTATCAAATAAAAGCGCATAATTTCCTCCTGTTTATACAAACAGCATCAGAAGGGCAACAACAAATCCGTAAAGCGCACAGCCTTCACCAAGCGCAACGAAGATAAGAGCCTTTGAGAAAGATTTAGGATCTTCACTTACAGCTCCGATAGCAGCAGGAGCTGCTGCAGCAACGGCGATACCGCCGCCTATAGAACCAAGTCCTACTGCAAGAGCCGCAGCAAGATAGCCAATTCCTCCATCTGAAATGCCCGAAGGTTCATCTGCTTCTTCCGAAACGGAAGTATCAGAGGACGGAGCCTCTTCCGCAGAAGCATACATTCCTATAGGAACAGCGGCACATATTACCATCACGCCGAAAAATGCACACATATTTCCTATAATAGCACGTTTAAAAGACTTAGCGCCTCGTTTGCCCTTTATTGAAACAATGGCAGGCAGAGCAAGAAGTCCTACCACAACAATGGGAAGCAAAAAAATGTACAGCATAATAATTCCTCCAAAATTTTATTCGATGTTTTCATCGTAATTGATCTTAACGGGTTCAAACGGTTTGCCGTCGCCCGAATAAAAACGTGAGAATATTTCGTAAAATTCCAAACGCAGAGTCTGGATACCTACCAGCAGTCCTTCAATGCCCATTACAAAAACATTTCCCAGAATGACTACTATCGGCGACGCCGCCGCTGAGACCTGTTCAGAAAGCGCCATGACTACCAGCATCATTGATGCATGAGAAAGAACAAATCCGCCTATACGAATGAAAGAAAGCGTATTTGTCGCATATCCGAGCAGGAACTCAAACACTTCAAAGAAATTTGATGCAATGAAGTCGGATATGCCGCCTTCCATATGATATTTTTTGCCCTTTACCCAACAAGCAAGAGGCTCTCTCAGGAACATTGCTATAAGCGGCAGGATTATCAGAACAATAACGTACACCGCATTCATAATATGAACGCCAAGCAGCTCGGCTACTGCTCCAACAAGTATCGAGCCAAAAAACACAAGTCCCGCAATACCGTTATTTCCGAACAATGCCTCTTCAAGCTGCTTGTTCTTTATTCCCATAACGATGTTTATCAATATAGAAATAAACATTATCAGTACGCCCAATGCTATAGCGCCTATAAGGATCGTTGTAACATTATTCATTATCTTGAACGGAAGGAATGTAATTCCCAGCGCTTCATAGACAGGATCAAGCAGTTCCTCATATCCGAATACGCTTCCGTAAAGCAGTCCGAAAATCGCTCCCGATATGCCGATCCTTGTCAGTATAGGTCCGAGGGCAAATTTCTTGAATTTCCACAGCAAAGCGCCTGCAATTGCAAGGACCAAGCCTTGTCCGAGATCTCCGAACATTATTCCGAAAAGAAGCGTATATGTCACCGCAACAAAAGCCGTAGGGTTTATGCCGTTATACGACGGGAGTCCGTACATCTCAACAAACATAGAAAACGGCTGGGAAAACTTATTGTTTTTAAGTTTTATCGGAGGTTCGAGCTTCCCGTTTGCATCAGCCGGCTGAAGGACCACAGAAACACTTTCGTACCCTTCAAAAAGACCCATGAACCTTTCAGTTTCATTTTTGGGTATAAAACCTACAATATAGAATTTATCATTTACAATAGCGGCTTTATTTCTCAGGTCAAAATTATCATGCTGAGACTTCAGCTTTGAAAATATTTTTCCGAGCCTTTCGGATTCTTTATCAAGGTAGTCATTGTATTTTTTTCTGCAATCCTCAATAAGTTTTTTATCTTCATCTACCATTTTATGAAGTTCTTCCGAGGCTTGCTGAGAATTTCCCTTGACAAAATCCGGAATATGTGTTCTTTCAAAATACAAACTGTCAAATATTTCGTCAACTTCCTCACTGTGAGAAGCTGGAACAAAATACATACCCCAGTAGTATTCCTTTTCAACGCTGAAATGAGCAAAATAAAACGGTTTGTCATCGTAATATTCCAGCTTGCCAAAGCTGTCTACCGGCAATCGTCCAAGCCGGACCTTTACATTTTCACATGAAAATATCTGCTGAAAGTCAACTGTCATACCCGTCAGATGGTCTACCTGATACATAGCCTGTTCATGAACGGAAAGTTTTTCGTCAGCCAGTTTTGCTTCCGTTTTGATATCATCGAGTTTTTGCCTTACATTAATAATATACTGTTCTATCTTTGACAGACTTTCATTCTCAATGTCGGAAAAATCATCGCTTCGGAATTTTCTTCCTGATTGTACCGAAATATCATTGAGCTGTTTGAGTATAGGCTTGTAAGGATTATCCTCTTTAAGAGTAGTAAAACCGACTTTTTTACCGGCTATTTTGGAAGCCGATTCCATATGGAAGCAGCCGCATTCGCTAAGAGTTACCAGAACATCGTCAAGATCCTTGGTAAGTCCAGCAATATTGACAAGCTCCATTTTTTCAATAGACACCGTAATTCACCTCTTTGCTTATTATTACATTATGATAAGCGGTGCGATCTTGCTTGGTTCTACACCGTATCTTATTCCTTCTATAATGCTTATAATATTTTTTACCTCTATTTCCAGAAGAAAAATAAAGGAATAAACGCTTAAAGGCGCAGACTGTGAACGTTTGAGCATCAGCTTTGCATATTTATAACGCAGCTTATTTGCGCTTCGCTCAAGATCGTTGATGTCATATCCGTTTTCTATCATCTGCCTGCCATAGATCGTTTTTGAAAAACGCTTTATAAATTCCTCAGAATTTATGGCGCTGTAGATCTCTCTTTTTTTAACCGGTGAAAGCCTTCCGCCGACCGGGAGCATATCCTTTTCGATATCATCTGCGGAAGCGTCAAAAAATGCAGTCAGACGATAAGAATTTATTACATTTATAAGGTCAATATCTGTTTCAAGGAATGAAATAAATTGATCTACATCACTCTTTTTAAAGTTTAACGAGCGTTTCAATCTTTCAATATAGTATGTTCTGAGGACCGTTTCACACTCGGTAACATCTACTTTTCCGTCAGCATCTGTCTTAACTGTTTTCAGAACGTCATCATATGGTGTTTTTTTAAGGAATACAAGCAATTCTTTAAAATCGGTGACCCTTGCAAGCTCTATCAGATCAAAAGAAATAAGCTCCTGTAAATATATAGGGATATCAGAAATAAGTTTTTCAGAGCCGGCATTTATGAATCTTATACACCTTAGTATTTCGTCGATCTCGATCTGCAATATTTTGTAGTTATAGAATTCCTGTTTTGAAATATGCTCAAACCCGGTTATTTTCATGTATGTGTCAAAAATACTTCTTCTGAGCAGATTTTCAAGCATTCCCCTGTGTATTGTATTGATATCTATTGAAGACAGAAGATCACTGTAGTGAGTATTCCTTTTCAGATATTCTGCGGCTTCGGAAACGCTTTGCTTGTTCATAAGTTCCATATAATCCTGAGAAGTCAAGCGTTTGCCGTATATTGCCATGATCTTTGCCACAGTTGCATTGTAGTTTCTGCGTCTTATCATTACAGTGTTCACTTCCCTTCACTATAAATTGTGAATGTTCAAAAAGAATGCTTTAACTGTTTATTATGGCATTAAAAATTTCATCTTCCCAAACGGGAGCCTTTTCTTCAAACACTTTATTAAGGCGGTCTATCTCTTCATCTTTCTGCTTTTCTATTTCAGCGAGTTTTTCTTCGGAACGCGTCTTTTCTTCAGATTCCATTTCAGCCAATTTATCTTCAGCAGCCTTTACCTTTTCTTTTATGATCCTTTCGCGTTCTTCCCTTGCATCGGCAATTATCTTATTTTTTTCTTTTTCAGCCTCAGCAAGACGAGTCTTAGCGTTATTTTCGATCTCAAGAATACCTAAAATAACATTTTCCATTAAGTATCACCAACGCTTTCAAATAAAATTAACAAATCCTGTATCTGTTAAAAAAGAACTATATAAAGCAAAATATATGTCAATTCTTCAGGCTGTGCAGCGGAGCGGGTATCTGTCCGCCTCTGCTGATAAATTTGGAAGGAGAATAAGTATTTACTTTCATTACAGGACCTTTTCCGAAAAGTCCTCCCCAATTGAGGACGTCTCCCTCTTTCATTCCTATAGCCGGAATTATCCTTACCGCAGTAGTTTTGCTGTTGACCATTCCGATAGCAGCTTCGTCAGCAATTATTGCCGAGATGACATCTTCCGTTGTATCACCGGGTATACATATCATATCCAGTCCCACAGAGCAGACGGCAGTCATTGCTTCCAGCTTTTCTATAGCAAGAGCACCGCATTCGGCAGCAGCGATCATGCCTGCGTCTTCGGAAACAGGTATAAATGCTCCGGAAAGTCCTCCTATCCTTGAGCAAGCCATAACGCCGCCTTTTTTAACTGCATCATTTAAAAGCGCAAGCGCAGCAGTCGTTCCGCAGGCACCGCATTTTTCAAGACCTATTTCCTCAAGAATATAAGCTACACTATCTCCTACCGCCGGAGTAGGCGCAAGAGAAAGATCCACTATACCAAACGGGACTCCCAGCCTTTCAGAAGCTGTGACTCCGACCAACTGTCCTACTCTGGTTATTTTATAAGAAGTCTTTTTGATAATATCAGAAATTTCAGTAATATCAGCGTCGGGATATTTTCTAAGAGCGGAACGAACTACACCCGGACCCGAAACACCTACATTGATTATGCAGTCAGGCTCGCCTACACCGTGAAAAGCTCCCGCCATAAACGGATTATCCTCGACCGCATTGCAGAAAACTACCAGTTTTGCTGCGCCAAAGCACTGGTCATCAACGGTCATTTCCGCACTTTCCTTTACAATTTTTCCCATCATTCTGCAAGCGTCAAGATTTATACCTGTCTTGGTAGAACCTACATTTACCGAAGAACATACGCAGGAAGTTGAAGCAAGCGCTTCCGGGATAGACCGGATAAGCCTTTCATCACCTGCGGAAAAGCCTTTCTGCACAAGTGCGGAATAACCTCCAATAAGATTTACGCCGCAGGTTTTTGCGGATCTTTCCATAGCAAGCGCAAATTTAACGGGGCTTTCCGAACAGGCTGCCGAAACGATAGCAATAGGCGTTACAGAAAGTCTTTTATTTATGATCGGGATACCATATTCTTTTTCAATATCCTCTCCGACTTTTACAAGATTTTCAGCACATCTTGTGATCTTATCGTAGACCTTTGTACAAGCCTTGTCGATATCACTGTCGATGCAGTCCAGAAGAGAGATACCCATAGTTATTGTGCGTATGTCAAGACATTCGTCCTGTATCATACGGATAGTTTCAAGTATATCATGAACATTGATCATATGAACGAATCTCCTTATATTCTATGCATTGACTCAAAAATTTCCTCGTGCATTGTGTGTATCTGGAGACCCAATTCTTTGCCAAGTTCGTTCATTCTGTTGACGAGCTCGGTAAAATCCTTATTAAGGTGGGAAATATCGACCAGCATTATCATTGCAAACATATCCTGAAGGACGCTTTGCGTTACCTCGATAACATTTGCATTATATTCTGTACATATACCGCTTACTTTAGTAAGGATACCTACCGTATCCTTTCCGATCACCGTAACGACAGCTCTCATGTGCATAAACCTCCGTAACTTTAAAAATACACATATAATAATATCATATTTTTACAAAAAATAATAGGTGAAAATCATACAATTTTGTATGTTTTTTTCACAAATAATATGTTGTTTTTTTGGAAAATGTGTTATAATAAAATTAGGATATGTTTTTTTGAGCCTTACAGGTAAAAAATCCCACTAAATTATGATTATGCAAGACTCTTTTCACTTTCGTCCGCCGCTAACGCTCTCGATCTTATATCTTTAGCAAATATTAACTTAAACACGGTCCTTACCAAAGGCTGGATAAAGAACATCTGTGTAAAGAACGCAAATGGAAAATTATAACATATCAGCTTTAGCCAGTTTGCCAGAAGAGTTGCAAAATTTAATCCCATATAGTACGGATAATACAGAAAAGCTGCTATCAGGCTCATTGCCGGGCACATAATGCCGACTGTCGCGCAGATGATCGCCGATTCAAAGATAACAGGATGAGTTTTGATCGGATCAAACACTTTGCAGGCAAGCCTGAACGAGAGAGGACTTCCCAGAATATTTTCCAGAAAGTATGCAAAAACGAACTCAATAAGCACGACCGCCCATATAGGTACTAAATATCCGCACATCAGCACTCCTCCCTGCTTATTTATTGCAGACAGCACGCTGCTTGTTCCATTTACTTCCATAAGCGTATCGCCGTTTACAACATAAAGGCTGTAGAATACATACGCATGAACGGTGATAACAACGGTTATCAAAGCAAATATCATTCTTTGAAATTGATTTCTTGGCATAATAGATCCTTCCCGACGCAAAAAGAAACACACGTCCGGTCAATATGCGCGTCCAATCGTTTTTGTACCGTGATCAGATTTACGCGCCATTGCGCAACGTGTGTCGTTTTACGATCATTAAATTTAATATTGTTTTATCAACGTTATTCATTTTATCATAAACCAAAATTACAGTCAAGGGGAAAAATATCTTAATTTTTTCAGAAAATTAATTTGTGATTTTTGTTAAATTGCATAAAATTTAATGTAATTATTTGAAAGGAATGTAAAAAATGAACCTTATTGATTGTCACACACATTCAACCAACAGTCCCGACGGAAGCTCTCCTGCAGAGGAAATGCTCAAAAAAGCTATGGAAAGCGGTCTTGCCGCATACGCATTGACCGATCACTGCGAGGTCAACAGGTGGTTTTCCATAGAACATTACGGCGTTGAGCCAAACGAATATGATACATATGATTTCGGGCGCGATTTTGAAAAATCAATGTCAGAAAATACAGCTCTTAAAGAAAAATATGACGGCAGAATAAATTTTATCTGCGGCATAGAGCTTGGACAGGCTCCTATAGATTTTGGACTTGCGGAATCAATTGCGGCTGACAAACGGCTTGATTTTATTATCGGCTCCATTCATCAGGTCATGTCTTATGACGATTTTGCTTTTATAGACTATTCCAAAAATGCCGTTGGACCGCTTCTTGAACTATACTATGAAAATATATATAAACTTTGCAAATGGAGCAGGTTCGACATACTGGGACATCTCACCTATCCACTGAGATATATTGAAGGCGACAAAGGGATCAAAGTCGATATGTCGGGATATGAGGAAATTATCCGCGAATCATTCAAAACACTTATTGATAACGGAAAGGGAATAGAAATAAACACCAGCGGTCTGCGGCAGGCTTACGGACAGACTTTTCCAAATCTTTACTGGGTAAAGATGTTCCGCGAACTGGGCGGAGAGATACTTTCTTTAGGCTCTGACGCGCACTGCACGGAAGATCTTGGCAAAGGCATCAAGGAAGGTGCGGAGATCGCTCTTGAAGCCGGATTTAAGTATATATGCTATTTTAAAAATCGTAAGCCAAATTTCATAAAAATATAGACAATCCTGTTTTTTTGTGATATAATTGATATGTCATGATTTTTAGGGAGGAATCGGATTATGGATACTCTTATAAGACTTCTCAAGCAGAACGCCCGTTTGTCCTGCAAGGAACTTGCCGCAATGACAGGAATGTCAGAAAGCAGCGTGGAAGAAAAGATAAAAACTCTTGAACATGAGGGCGTGATAAAAGGTTATTCCGCCATTGTAAATGATGAAGCAGCCGATAAAAATACCGTCACAGCATTTATTGAAGTAAAGGTAACGCCAAAGGCTGACTGCGGATTTGACGATATCGCCAAAACTATAATGATGTATGACGAAGTTGAAAGTCTTACACTTATGTCCGGAGCTTTTGATCTTGCGGTAACCATAAGCGGAACAAACTATAAGGAAGTCGCCTTGTTCGTGGCACAGAGGCTTTCTACGATTGACGGTGTTATATCCACCGCAACACATTTCGTACTCAAGCGCTATAAGGAAAAGGGCATTTTCATAGAAAATGAGGCGGATGATGAAAGGGGATTTATTTCTCCATGACGGATCGCGAAAAACTTATTTCCTCAAAATATACTAAGCTAAAGTATTCGGAAATAAGAAAATTCTTTGATATCGCCGCTGCTACGGACAATGAAAGGAGAGCTGTTTCTCCATGATGGATTATGATAAGCTTATATCCCAAAAATGCGCGAAGCTTAAACCGTCAGGAATAAGAAAATTTTTTGATATTGCCGCGACTATGGACAATGTTATCTCCCTCGGCGTTGGTGAGCCCGATTTCACTACACCATGGGCAATACGTCAGGCAGCCATAACCACCCTTGAAAAAAGGAAAACTGTTTATACTGCTAATTCCGGACTTTTAGAGCTTAGAAGATCCATATGCGGATACATAAATAAAAAGCTCGGAGTATCATATGATCCCGAACATGAAGTAATAGTCACGGTCGGCGGTTCTGAAGCTATAGACCTCGGAATAAGAGCTCTTGTCGATCCCGGCGATGAAGTGATAATAGTTGAACCGTGCTTTGTCTGCTATGCTCCGATAGTAGAACTTACCGGTGGGATACCTGTAATTGTCGAAACAAAAGAAGAGGACGGCTTTAAACTTACAGCCGAAGCTCTGAAAGAAAAAATAACCGATAAGACCAAACTGCTCATATTCCCCTTTCCGAACAATCCTACCGGAGCTATAATGACAAAAGAGGATATTGAACCTATTGCAGAAGTCCTGAGAGGGACCAATATTCTGGTCCTTTCTGATGAAATATATGCCGAGCTTACATTTGAAGGAAAGCATTTTTCCATTACTCAGCTTGAAGGTATGCAGGAAAGAACGCTTCTTGTAAACGGATTTTCCAAGGCTTTTGCAATGACGGGCTGGAGGCTCGGATATATTGCCGGTCCTGAACCGATCATTAAACAGATGCTTAAAATACATCAGTATGCAATAATGTGTTCCCCTACCGTTTCACAGTATGCTGCTGTAGAGGCATTAAGATCATGCGATCATGAAGTTGAAAACATGATGAATGAATATAATATCCGCAGACGATGGCTTGTAAATGCCCTTAATGAAATAGGTCTGACCTGCTTTGACCCACAAGGAGCCTTTTATGTTTTCCCGTCGATCAAGATAAGCGGTCTGACCAGCCAGCAATTCTGCGAACAGCTGCTGGAAAAACACCGTGTAGCGGTAGTTCCCGGCGACGCTTTCGGAAAATGCGGAGAGGGTTATATAAGGATATCATACGCATATTCTTTAAAGCATCTTATGGAAGCCGTAGAACGTATTTCAGAATTTATAAACGAACTGAAGGAGGACGATCAAAATGGATAGGATCATTATCACAGCCCCTGCAAAGATCAATCTGACACTTGATATTGCCGGAAAAAGAAGCGACGGTTACCACGATATAGTAACCATAATGCAGAGTATCTCGCTTTCCGATACAATATCTATCGAGCGTAACAACATGGAAAAAATATCTATCAAGTGCGCTCGCGAGGATGTTCCGAAAGGCAGAAAAAATCTTGCTTACCGTGCGGCAGAAGCATTTCTTGAAAAATACGGGAACATATTTGAAGGTCTTACTATCTCAATAAACAAGGAAATCCCGGTTCAGGCGGGACTGGGCGGCGGAAGCGCCGATGCAGCCGCTGTACTCTGCGGTCTGAACATACTTTTTGAAACAAATTACTCAATTGAAGAATTATGCAGGATAGGCGCATCTATCAGCGCAGATATTCCGTTCTGTATAATAGGCGGAACAAAACTATGCCGCGGTATCGGCGACGTTATGTCGGAAGCTTCTCCTCTGGAAGATCGCTTTATAGTTATCGGAAAAGGTCCTGACGGTATATCCACAGAAGAAGCATACGCCAAAATAGATGCCGCCGGACTTTTCAGCAATGATCTTCCTCTGGCATATGACGGAACGGTAAACTCTTTACTTACGGTTGGAAAAAACGTATTTGAAAAAGTTGCAGGCTCTGAAAGTGTGACTGATATCAAAAACACGCTCATGTCAGGCGGTGCAGAATATTCTGCAATGACCGGAAGCGGCTCTGCCGTATTTGGTCTGTTTTCGGATAAGCCTGCCGCTGAGCTTTGTTCAAGGGCTATACGCGATAAGGGATTTTTCTCTACGGTATGTTTCCCTGCCGACGGCGGCGTAAAAGACTATATTATCTGACATTATTTAGTATGTTAAGATCATAATTTACATTTTATTGCAAAAAGTTTCCCGTTGTTAATACAGGAAACTTTTTGTGTATATGTTTATTTTTGTACAAAACAGCAATTAATTGAGAAGTATTTTATAAAAATAGTAGAATAGCATAAAAATATTTAGTAAACTATTGAAATTATTGTTGAAATGTATTAAAATAATATAAGGTGAAGAATTATCTAAATACTTCGCCTTTTAAAGTGCGCTTCTTTGCGTCGTGTTTTTAGACGCTTTTGCAACTATTTCATTTATGAGGTGAACATCTGATGGGTGCAAATATCATTTTGTACGGTCCCCCCGGAACAGGTAAAACTTATAACACGGTAGCATATGCTATATCTATCATTTACGGTCGTCCTGTACGCGAGGTAATGAAAGACGACTACAATGAGCTTCTTGAAAAATACCATGCGCTTAAAACTCTTTACGGACAGATAGAATTTACTACATTCCACCAGTCCTTCGGATATGAAGAGTTCGTTGAAGGTATCAAGCCGGTATTCATTCAGGTAATGAATGAACGAGGTGAACGTTCCCGTAAAGAAGAAATGGTTTACCGCGTGGATCAGGGCGTTTTCCGACGTTTCTGTGAGGAAGCCGCTAAAAACCCTGAAGAAAAGTACGTTTTTATCATAGATGAGATAAACCGCGGCAATGTATCGAAAATTTTCGGTGAAATGATAACTCTTATCGAGCCTACAAAACGTATAGGTATGCCCGAGGCTTCTACTGTTAAACTTGCATATTCTCAGGAATCTTTCGGCGTTCCGGAAAATATATACATAATCGGTACAATGAATACTGCTGACCGTTCCATTGCAATGTTGGATTCAGCTTTAAGACGACGTTTTGATTTTATTGAAATGATGCCTAATCCCGATCTTCTCAGCGGAGTTGTGGTCGAAGGCGTTGACATTCGCCAGCTTATGATAAAAATAAATAAGCGTATAGAAATACTTTGTGACCGTGATCATACCATAGGGCACGCATATTTTATGCAGCTCCGTCAGAAGCCTACCCTTGCGGTACTTGCACATATATTCAAAAATGCAATAGTTCCTTTGCTTCAGGAATATTTCTATGATGATTATGAGAAGATCAGGCTTGTTCTCGGTGATGCAAACAAAGAAGAAAATGAACAGTTTGTAAAATCTACCGCTGTAGATTATGCTCAGATATTCGGCTCAAAAGCAGAGCTTTACCTTGAAAATGACGAAGTATATTCTATAAATAATGCTGCGTTTGCAAATATAAACGCCTATCTGAAAATTTAATGGTGCAATATGAAAAAACTTAAACGATATGTCGTCACCGAAGCAGACTGTTTCGTTAAAGAAGGTCCCGGCGACGAATCCGGTAAGATACTTATTTCAGAACAAAATTATGAACGTCTTGATGACTTTGCCGCAAGCAAAAAATACTCTATTATGCAGAAAGTCATGCTGAAAGACGGGCGCGAGGCTCTCAGACCTACTCGCTATGTGGGCATAATAATGCTTAAAGACGGAACGCAGATCGAAATACTTCCGCAAATACGTTCTGACGAAGAAGAAAATATCATTGTTTCAAAGATGCTGATCCTGAGAATGCTTGATGCTATAAGAGAAGTTCCTGTCAGAAAGGTAGACGAGCTTTATTTTAAAAAAGAACAGCTAAATCTGTTTGAAATTTTTGTCAGAATGTTTACGGACGAAGTCCTTAATGTTGTACGCAATGGGCTTAAACAAACGTATGTACCATATCGCGGAAATGAAACATTTGTTAAAGGGAAAACAATTTATGCCGAACACGCTAAAAAGAATTACGCCCATAAAGAAAAATTTTTTGTGGAATATGATGTTTTCAGTGTAAATCGTGCAGAAAATCGTCTGCTGAAAAAAACCCTTGAAACTCTTGATGACCTTTCTTCAAACACGCTGAACAAAAAAAAGATCCGTATGCTGCTTTTATCACTTGACAATGTTGAATCTTCAACAAAAATATCAGATGATTTCAAAAACAGCATTGAGGACCGCAGCATGAGCAGATATTTCAACGCAATGAAATGGAGCAGATTTTTCCTTCTTAATAAAGGTACTACATTTGTAACCGGAGGAAGAGTAAGATACTCTATGCTTTTTCATATGGATAAACTGTTCAGTGCTTGTATTGCTTCCAGCCTGAGAAAACAGATAGACCGTACCAATTATTACTTCCTGACGCCTGAAAAGATCAGCAACTCTATAAGCAATACCGGAATGGACAAGGAAATGAATCCTATATCCGATTTCTATATAAAAAACAGAGTCAACGGAAATACTATCAACATGAGGTTCAAATTCAAGAACTTTAAGGATTACAAGGGTTCAGAAAAAGTAAATACAGTGTTGATATTTCCGGTAACACAAGTGCTGAATACAGTATTTACAGGAATAGGAAAAACAATGTACCTTATTGATCTTAACGACATAGATATGAGCGTATCAGTACTTACAGAAACATTCTTTGTATAAAATCAATGAGCAGGATCAAATCAATTGACTCTGCTCATTTTTATATTGTTTTATATTTCTTCAGGCTCTTTTTTTATTTTGAATACCAATCTGAAAAAGCCGGACAACAGCTTAGGGCTTTTTACAACTACTATCTTCATAAATAACACCCTTCCTTGAGATTATTTATTACATTCTATTCAAAAAGGTAAAATGGGTGCTATTTTTTTGAAAAAACCACCAGCAGCTTTCCCTCGGAAACAGTTATAGCACACTCCGGAGCGGTTATTTCATTGCTTACGCCAAGCGGAAAAGTATTGTCAAGGCGATGATCTTCAAGCGGATACTTTACCCCGGATACTGTTATTACTGCAAAATCGCTGTATGAAAATAAAGACAGGTACATTCCGTCTGTTCTTTTATAAAAATGACTTCCCTCACCTATAACCTCGACAGTATCATTTTCACCTACAAGTCTGCCATGTCCGCCATTAGTTCTTATATATTCAAGCGTCTGGATATTAGCGATCGTATGATCTAATCGTCCTCCTAAAGCACCTGTTATTGAGATATCCATAAATCCCATTTCAATAGCTTTTTTTACTGCAAGCATGGTGTCTGTATCATCTTTTTCGGCTCCTACTGCTATGACCTGTCCGACAGCAGGTTTTTCACCTGTAAGGCTGTCAAAATCACCTACAGTCATATCCGGAGCGAATCCCATTCTGACCGCAGAAGCATATCCGCTGTCAGCAGCGATCACATATGAATTTTTATCAGGAAGATCAATAAGTCTGCCGCTTATCGGAGCCCCTCCAAATATCCAGCAGGAACTCATACTTCATTTCTCCTTACTTCCCATTCTTTTATCTGCCTTGCATCTTCATACATCTCAAGATAGCTGTTATGCCGTGATCTCGGAATAATACCACGCTCAACAGCATCGAGCACCGCACAGCCTTTTTCCTTTGTGTGAGAACAATCCTGAAAACGGCATTTACCTTCAAATTCATAAAATTCGGGAAAGCAGCCGGCAAGTTCATCTTTAAGGATTATATCATATCTTTGTGTTTCAAAAGTGGAAAATCCCGGAGTATCCGCAATATATCCGCCGTTCAGTAGCCTGTGAAGTTCAACATTCCTTGTAGTGTGCCGTCCTCGTCCGAGTTTTTTGCTGATCTCTCCGGTCTTTAAGCCAAGACTGCTATCTATATGATTTAACAGTGTGGACTTCCCTACGCCGGTATTTCCTGTAAAAGCAGTTATTTTGCCTTCCGTCATATTGTATATCTTCATGTAAGAGTCAGGCAGATCATAGTCTATTTCTAAAAGTTCTGCACCGGATTTTCTGTATATCTCAGCAAGTCCGGCATTTTTCATAAGATCAAGCTTTGTAACGGCAATTATACTATTTATTTTTTTGAAATTGGCAATAGCAAGGAATTTATCCAACAAAGTAAGATTTGGTGCAGGTTCACAAGTAGATATAACAAAAACGATATTATCAAGATTTGCCAGCGGAGGACGTATAAGACTGTTCTTTCTCGGAAGCACTTCACTTACAAGAGCCGTATTGCCGGAAAATTCCGTAAGTATGACCTTATCACCGGCACAAGGTGAAATATTTTTCTGACGGAATATCCCTCTTACCTTACATTCAAAAACGCCTTCGGCAGTCTCGGTGTAACAAAGCCCACCTATAGCCTTTAAAATTATTCCCTCTGCAGAATCAGTCATGCTCATTACCTATTTCCGAATATATCATTCCAGAAATCTTCATCATCAGGATCAACGGAAACATTATCATCACGGCGGTTATCATCACCAAAGATCTCTTCATCATTATTAGGATAATTTGCTTCCTGACCAGAGTCCTCGTCAGCAAATAATGCTTTGAATGCAGATTTATAAAATTCTAATTCAGATACATTATTTTCTGTAAAATCTACAGAATATTCTCCAATGGTATCGCTTATATTCTTATCATTATTTACAGCTTCAAGAATAACTTTCTGCAGATCCGTTCCCTTTATAGATACCGATACTACCGATGCATACGCAAGGTTATCAATAGTTTCGCTGCCTATGATCTGACCATTGATATAACAATTAAAGGTTGCAGGACCTTTCATACCGTCCGGAACGGTAAATGTAATGACCGCTTCGGTTTCGGGAACTACACCCGTACTTACGGTAAGAACGATCGTTGAATTGATCTTTACAATATTCGGCTGACCGTCTTCACCTACCGGAAGAATACTTTGGTTGATTACCGTACCCTCCGGCTCGGCAGAATCTTCTTCCATTATCTGTACCGTAAATTTATCTTCCAGGAGCTTTTTAGCATCTTCAACATTATATCCGCGGCATTCGGGAACCGTAATATCTTGTTCTTCCGGTCCACGGCTCACAAACATGCGTATCGTTGAACCATAAGCGACCTTTGCACCTCTCTCAGGGTCGGTCCTTATAACATTGCCTTTTACCACATTTTCATCAAATGTACTGGTAATTTTTACGTCAAATCCGCCGGCATCATTATCTTTGAGCATATTTGCAGCCGTATCGGATTCAAAATCATAAACATTCGGAACTGTCACTATTCTCGGTCCTTTGCTGACCACAACATTTACAGTAGTATTTCCTATAATGTAATCCTTTCCTTCGGAAGGATTTTGATCCATTATAGCGCCCTCAGGATACTCGGAAGAGTATTCCTGCTCCTCAACTATCACATCAAATGAGCCTTCATAATAAGTTTTTGCCTGCTGAAAACTGTAACCTATCAATTTAGGCATTTTTCCTACCTCAGGCGGTTGTGTCACAAATGTTCTGGATATGATTATTGCTATAAAAGCAACAACAATAATTATAATTCCGGCAGCTATTGCCGTAAGAACAACAATGAAATATGAAGATCGTGACGGCTGAGCGTCGTCGCTGTAGTCATCATAATCATCATAATCATCATTATCATTTTTATTCTTGACTTTTGTTCCGGCTCTTTTTCCGTCAGCTTTATCGGCTCTGGACAAAGCAGCCGATTTCGATCTTGAACCTGATTCTCCGGAATTTTTTGATACGGTATCAAAATACTGGGTCTTTTCAGAAAGATATTTGTATTCAAAAACAATGCTCGGGTTTTTCTTAAATTCTTCAATGTCCTTTATCATTTCCGAAGCTGACTGATAACGCTTTGACGCCTCTTTCTGCATAGCTCTCATAACTATCTCTTCCAGACCCTCCGGAACGGAATCGTTTATCGAACGCAGCGGAGCAGCATCAGTCTGCATATGCATAAGCGCAATAGAAACAGGGTTATCACCGTCAAAAGGCTTTACACCTGTAAGCATCTCATACATCATAACGCCTACGGAATAAATATCGCTTTTTTCATCGGTAACATCTCCCCTTGCCTGTTCGGGACTTATATAATGTACGCTTCCGATAGCTTTATCTGAAATTGTTTTTCCCTCTTCACGGGCAAATCTGGCTATGCCGAAATCCATGACTTTTATTGTTCCGTCCGGAAAAAGCATTATATTCTGCGGTTTTATATCCCTGTGAACTATTCCCCTGTCATGAGCGTGCTGTAAAGCGCGAAGGATCTGGATAATAAAATGTATCGTATCCTTCCATTTAAGAACGCCCTGCTGCTCGATAAATTCTTTAAGTGTAATTCCGTCAATATATTCCATTACAATGAATTGTATTTTATCGGTAAAGCCGACATCAAATATTTTTACGATATTCGGATGTGAAAGCACGGCGATTGCTTTTGATTCATTCCTGAACCTGCGGACAAAATCTTCATTGTCGGCAAATTCATTTTTCAGAATTTTTACCGCAACTGTTTTATCCTCAAGAATATCGGTCGCCTTATAAACGTCCGCCATTCCTCCTATCCCTATAAGTTCGGTTATTTCATAGCGGCCGTCGAGCTTTTTTCCAATATTTTTATCCATTAAATTCACTCCTGTAATCACACAAGTAATATATATCATGCCTCCGAAGCGGAGACTTTTTATCAAAGTTTTATAATAGCTGCGGTAACATTATCGCCGCCGCCGTTTTCAAGAGCTTTTTTTACAAGCTCCGAAGGTGCTTTTTCTGGATCTGATCTTTTTACTATATTGAACATATCCGTTTCATCACAGTAATTTGATAATCCGTCAGTGCAAAGCAGTACGGCAGAATTTTCCGCAAGTTCAGCTTCATAATAATCCGGAGCGACATTTTCAGCAACTCCTACAGCTTTTGTAATATAATTTCTTTGCGGATGATTTTTTATCTGTTCCTTTGTAATTTCGCCGTTTTCATACATTCTCATAACAACAGTATGATCCCTTGTAAGCTGGCGTATTTCGTGATTTATAAGATACAGACGAGAATCGCCTACATTTACAGCATAAAGTTTATTTCCATAAACCAACGCAGCAACGCAAGTAGTTCCCATTCCCTGCATTTCCATACTTGATACCGAAACGTCATAAACTACGGAATTAGCAGTAGTGATAGAAGATATCAACAAATTTCTTATTGAATTTTCGCTGTAATCAGGACGAAAAACTTTTGTTACCCTCTCAAATACGATATTTGCAGCTCTTTCACTTGCTTCACTTCCGGCATTCTGACCGCCCATACCGTCGCATATTACCGCAAAGCATATGTCATCTTTAAGCATAACAGTACGGACTCTGTCCTGATTTTCAGTTCTTACAAGTCCGATATTTGTTTCAGAAAAGACTTTCATATGCTTCACTCCTTATGTTCAAATTTCATACTCGCGCCTAAGCTGACCGCACGCTGCGTCAATATCCGCTCCCAGAGTTCTCCTTATTGTTGTATTAAGACCGCCTTTTTCCAATAGAGCGGCAAAATTATTAAGCGAATTTCTATTGGAATGGTAATTGCGTTCTTTTATCTCGTTGACCGGTATAAGATTTACATGGCAGTTTATTCCTTTAAGAAGCCTTATAAGTTTTTCGGCATCTGAAGGTGTGTCGTTAATTCCGTGAATAACAGCGTATTCAAATGATATACGCCTGCCGGTAATAGAAATATAATCTTTGCAGGCTTTGATAAGTTCTGAAATGTTATAGCGGTTATTTATCGGCATTATACTGCTTCTTTTTTGATCATCGGGAGCATGAAGCGAAATAGACAGCGTAAGTCCGAACCTATATTCTGCCAGATCATATATTCTGTCCACAAGTCCGCAGGTTGAAAGAGAAACGTGCCTCAGACTGAGATTTTTTCCCGTTTCACAGGATATCATCTTCAAAAATCTCACAACATTATCAAAATTATCAAGAGGTTCACCGATACCCATAAGTACGATACTGTCAATATGTCTGCCGCTTTCTTCTTCGGCAGTATAGACCTGTAGCAATATTTCAGATGCCGTAAGATCTCTCTTAAATCTCGCAATAGTAGATGCGCAGAAGTTGCAGCCCATTTTGCAGCCTACCTGAGTTGAAACGCAAAGACTATTGCCATGCTTATATTCCATAAGCACGGATTCAATATGATTGCCGTCCTGCAACTCATATAAATATTTTACCGTATTATCCAGTGAAGATTCAAGCCTTCTGACAATTTTTATACAATTTATATAATATATTTCGTCTAATTTTGTGCGTAAAGACAATGGAATATTGCTCATACTGGAAAAATTATGAACGTTTTTTATATGTAACCATTCGTAAATTTGTTTAGCCCTGAATTTTTTCTCACCGATCAAATCCATTTCCGAACACAATTCATCCAGATCATAAGATAAAATGTCCTTTTTCAAACTATCTTCCGACCTTTCTGATCTTGCTGATGAAAAATCCTTCACAATCAAATTCCTCGGGAAAAACCGTAAGTTTATATTGTTCGTTGATGTTTTTGTTCCAAACAAAAACATTTGCAGGTTCAAAATCAATATGTTCATTTAAAAACCTGTCGATAATATCATCATTTTCAGCCTTGTTCAGTGTACAGGTAGAATATACCAGTTCTCCTCCGTCTTTAAGATATGACGACGCAGAAGAAAGTATATTATACTGTATTTCCGGAAGTTCTTTTGCCCGTTCAATGCCGTTATATTTTATCTCAGGCTTTGAACGGATGACCCCGAACCCGGAACATGGAACATCACAAATGATCTTATCCGCTTTAGGAAAACTTTCATTGAATTTTTTGGCATCGTTCATAACAGCTTCAATAATTGAAATACCAAGCCTTTCTGCGCCTTTTTTGATAAGTTCAACACGTTTTTCCCTGATATCACCCGATATTATCCTGCCTTTATTTTCCATAATTTCCGCCAAAGTAAACGATTTTCCGCCCGGAGCAGCGCAGATGTCAATTACGGTTTCCCCGGGTTCCGGAGAAAGAGCCCGACAGCACATCTGCGATGACAGATCCTGAACATGGAACATTCCTTGTTTGAACAGTTCAAACTGTTCTATACTTCCAAGATCTTTAACGGAAATGCAATTGGAAAGATCAGCGCATATTTCGGAATTTATACCGGCTTTTTCCAAATCGTCAATTAACTTTTCGGAAGTTGTTTTCAATGTGTTTACCCTTATATATAGTTTATGCGGTGTAAGAGAATCTTTCAGAAAATTCTCCGCCTTTTCATAAGAATAATCATCACAAAGGAGCTTGACCAATTCATTGCAGCATGAATATTTAACACTGAGCTGCTCTATACCGTCTTTTGGAAGATCAAACCGTTTTCCTTTTCTTATAAAATTTCTCAGAACAGCATTTATAAAACCGGACGCGCTTTTTTTGCCGCATTTTCCGGCAAGAGCCACCGATTCGTTTACTGCCGCGCTGTCAGGAACGGAACCCATGTACAAAAGCTGATAAAGTCCCATTTTAAGGATATTTACCACAGAACCGTCCAGTTTCGTCAGCGGTCTGCTGCTGTATTCTGAAATTATATATTCAAGCGTGAGCTTTCGTTCAAGAACTCCGTAAAAAAGTCTTGAAGCAAACGCTTTGTCACGCATTGAAAGGTCGGATATTCCCTTATCAAGAAGAAGATTTGAATATGCCTTTTTATCCATTCGGTCAAGCAGTTCCAAGACCTTATAACGAACAGGATCGCTGTTCATCAGTTATTTCTCCTTCTGCCGCCCGAAGCAATAAGGATAAGCCTTAACAAGCTAAGAAGCGCTGAAAACATCGCAGCAACGTATGTCATTGCCGCCGCACTTAAAACTTTTTTAGACATTTTTACTTCATCCGGCTGTAAAATAGCGTTTTCATCAAGAGTTTTCAACGCTCTTCCGCTGGCGTTAAATTCCACAGGCAATGTAACTGCCTGAAACAACACGACTCCGGTATAAAGAAATATTCCCACCGGAATGAGCCAATCCAAAAAGCTGACCAGCATACCGATAATAATAAGCGGTACTGCCAGCTTAGAGCCTATTTGAGTTATAGGTATTATTGCTTGTCTTATTTTTATTGGAGTATATCCCTGAGCGTGCTGAACAGCATGACCTACTTCATGAGCAGCAACACCGATAGCGGCAACGGATGTACTTCCGTAAACCGAATCGGAAAGTCTTATCACATTTGACGACGGGTCATAATGGTCAGTAAGATTTCCGCTGATATGTTCGATCTGAATATCATATAAACCATTATTGTCAAGTATTTTTCTTGCAACTTCCGAAGCAGTATATCCTCTTACATTGCGCACATTGCTGTACTTTTGGAACGTGCTGTTTACTTTGAACTGTGCGATCATTGCAAATATCACAGCAGGCAAAACAACGATATAAGTAGGATCCCAGAATAGCATAAATAATACCTCCGTTTTATTGTAATACCGTTCCTTCCGAAACAGGTCTGCCGCGTAAATAATCTTCTGTCTTCATTCTTTTTCCGCCTTCAGCCTGAACTTCTGTAAATCTGATACATTTTTTATCTCCGCATACAACTGTAAAGTTTTTAGCGTTTACAATAGTTCCCGGAAGCATATTTCCGGCATTTTCTTCAGAAAGTTCAGATCTGTATACCTTCAAGCGTTTTCCGTCAAGCATAGTAACAGCACAAGGAAATGCAGATAATCCGCGTATCTTGTTATGAACTTCCTCCGCCGTTTTTGAAAAATCAATATGGCACATATCTTTTGTCAGCATAGGCGCATAACATGACAATTCATCATTCTGTTTTACAGGATCAATGGTATTATCCTTTACAGCCTGTATTGTCTTTATAAGCAGTTCCGCACCCATAACAGAAAGCCTGTCATGAAGTTCCGAAGCCGTTTCATTAACTCCTATTTCAGTTTTGGAGTTAAGAAGCATATCTCCGGTATCGATCCCGTCAGCCATAAGCATTGTAGTAACGCCCGTCTCTTTTTCACCGTTAAGGATACTCCACTGGATAGGTCCAGCGCCTCTGTATTTCGGCAGGAGCGATGCATGAACATTTATGCAAAAATATTTAGGAAGATCAAGAATTTCCTTAGGAAGTATCTTTCCGTAAGCTACAACAACAATAAGATCCGGAGCAAGTTCTTTAAGAAGTTTAAATGAATTTTCTGCGTCTTCGCCTTTTTTCAGGCTGGAAGGCTGATAAACCGGAATATCATGTCTGACTGCCAGTTCTTTTACAGGCGTAGGAGCCAGTTTATATCCCCTGCCTTTAGGCTTGTCAGGCTGAGTAAACACCGCTTGTACATTTTCACCGCTGTCGATCAGCGCTTGCAGACATGGAACGGCAAAATCCGGAGTACCCATAAAAACAATATTCATAAATGCTGTTCCCCTTGTAAAAAATTATTTTTTTCTTTCCTTTTTCTTATTATCGTTATTTTCTTCTTCAAGCTCAGAAGGATCTACCATTTCATCGGCAATATCTATAAAAAGCCTTCCCTCAAGATGATCCAGTTCATGGCAGACTGCCCTTGCAAAAAATTCTTTGAGTTTTAACTGGATATTTTTTCCGTTTCTGTCCTGTGCCTTTACGACTATTTCCATAGGTCTGACTACATATCCCCATTCATTAGGACAGGAAAGACAGCCCTCTACATCACGCTGTGAACCCTTTGCTTTGATGATCTCCGGGTTAATAAGTTCGAGCAGACCTTCGCCTACATCTACTACAACTGCTCTTCTGAGTATGCCAACCTGCGGTGCAGCAAGACCTACTCCGTTTGCTTTGTACATCGTTTCAGCCATATCATCAAGAAGTATACCCAGCTTTTCATCAAATATCTCGACATTTTTGCACTTTTTTCTCAGAATATCATCCGTTTTAAAAACAATAGTTCTAAGCGCCAAAACTACCACTGCCTTTCTTTTCAGATACCAATATCTCCGTTTATATCCAAATGAGTCTGTACGTTTGCAAATTCCCTGTATCTGAATGCATTTTTATAAATAGGTGAGATATAATCACGGAACATCTGATTATTTTTACATTTTATTATCATTCTATAACGGTATTTACCGTTTATTTTTTCATAACTGCATTTTGCCGGACCAAGTACTTTGATAGGAACATTTATACTGCCGGCTTCAATGCTTTCTTTTATCATTTCGTAAAATTTTCTGGAGGCCTTGTCTGCACAGCTTTCGATAATAGAAGAAAATTCTATTGTGCAGGTATCGCAGAAAGGAGGATATATCAGAACTTTTCTTGAAGTTATTTCCTGTTCATAGAAACCGATATAATCCTGCTGTGCCGCAAGATTTATAACATAATGCTCCGGAACATAGGTCTGTATCAGGGCTCTGCCTTGTTTATCCCCTCTTCCGCATCTGCCCACGACCTGAGTTACCAGTGAAAACGTCCTTTCATAGCTCCGGAAGTCTCCTGCAAACAGGCTTTTATCTATAGACAATACTCCTACAAGAGTGACATCAGGAAAGTCCAATCCTTTTGCTATCATCTGAGTACCGAGCATAATATCATATTCTCCCGACTCAAATGCACGGAAGTTTTTTTCATAAGCATATCTGGAAAATGTAGTATCAGCGTCCATTCTCAGTATTCTTGCATCAGGAAACAAATGTGAGATCTCATCCTCCACTCTTTGCGTTCCTACGCCGGTCAGTCTGATATGTTCTGAACCACACTCAGGGCAGTGATTTATCATATCTGCATTGTATCCGCAGTAATGACATATCAGTCGTTCATTAACTTTGTGATATGTCAGCGGAATACTGCAATTAGGACAGGTCACCGGCTTTTTGCAGTCGGAACAGCTTATATATGTATGATACCCTCTTCTGTTCAAAAGAAGTATAGTCTGCTCTTTTTTTTCAAGATTGTAATTTATTTCTTCTACCAATCTTTCGGAAAAAACCGTTGAATTTCCATAAAATCCGTCCATTGCCAGATCAACGATCTCAACATCAGGAAGTTTGTCGGCAGAATACCTTTTGGTAATTTCAAAAAATTTGTAACGTCCTGTTCTGGCATAGTAAAAACTTTCTATTGAAGGTGTTGCCGAAGCCATAAGAACTACGGCATTATGCGTAATACACCTTTTTTTTGCCACCTCTCTGGCATTATATCTCGGCGAAGAATCAGACTTATAAGTTCTTTCGCCTTCCTCGTCAATAATAATAAGTCCGATATTATCAAGCGGTGCAAAAACAGCGCTTCTTGTTCCTACTGTTATCCTTGCTGAACCGTTTTTTATCCTCTTGTATTCGTTAAGCCGCTTTCCGATCGAAAGTCCGCTGTGCATAATAGCCACAAGATCTCCGAAAAGCGCCTGAAACCGCTCTACAGTCTGAGGAGTAAGTGATATTTCCGGAATAAGCATTATTACATTTCTTCCAAGGTCAAGGGTATGCTGGATAAGTTTTGCAAAGACCAATGTTTTGCCGCTGCCCGTAACTCCGTACAAAAGAGCTGCACACGGGTCTTTTTTATCAATAAGTTCGGAAATTCCGTCATAAGCTTCTTTTTGCTGTTCCGAAAGAATTATATCATCAGGATCTTCAATGACTTCAGCGTCTGAACCGTGTACGGTTTCATATTCATACGATTCAAGAATACCATTTTCCAACAATTTTTTTATTACTGCATAAGTCACACCGCAAAGATAGCATATCTCGTTTTTTTCTGCTGCGCCGCTGTTTTCAAGAAGTTCAACAACTTTTTTCTGTTTGACCGAAAGATTTGTCTTGACAGTTCCGTCCAGATAACTATCGGAAAGACGCAGCATTTTTACAGTCTCGTCTTTTACGCGGCGCTTGAACTCTTCATGTTCAACTATAAATCCTCCGTCAGAAAGTTCACGGATAAGTCCGTTTTCGGCATTTTCAAGGACGGAAATATCATTTTCCGCTGCGCGGAGCAGCTTGCACGCTTCTTCTGAAAGTTCATCTTCCGAAAGTTCATCAGAGTCTGTCAATGAAAATTTTTGCATAAGATCAACGCCCATGCCGATAGGGATAATGGTCCTGAACGCTTCAAAATATGTGCAGAAAGTTGTTTTTCTGAGCCATACTACAAGGTCAAGCATCTCATCATTCAGGATCGGTTCTTTATCGATAACTGATCTTATGGGCTTAAATTTGCTGAGGTCCTCATTAGCAGCATCAGTGATCATGATAACAATGCCTATACGTTTTCTGTTTCCTTTTCCAAAAGGAACAAGTACTCTTGCCCCGGCAAAGACCTTGCCTTCCATTTCAACAGGAATTATATACTTATATCGTTTATCATAACCATAAGAAGCAGCATTTACTGCTACTGCCGCTAAATGCTTTACCGTAAGCAAATCCGATCACCTCAGAAAAATTATTCCTTATCTTCTTCAGGCTCCTCAATAAAGGAATATTTTCTGCTGGCAAATTCTTCAACAGCAGTTTTTACAGGTTTTTCCTCAAGTATCTGATTGTTTTTGTAAAGATCATCAGCAATTTCTCTTGCACGCTTTGCAACGGCAAGAACTACAGAATAGTAACTTTCATTTTTTGTAGCGATCTGGTTAATAGATGGTCTAAGCATTTTCCAACACCTCATCAATATAATTTGGATAATTTTTTGCATTGAGCTCCTCTGCTCTGATAATAGCTTTCATATCATCAACAGCTTTGGAAAGCTCTCCGTTTATCAATGTGTAATCATATTTATAAGCCTGTTTTATCTCTCTTTCAGCTTCTCCGAGACGCTTTTTTATAGTTTCTTCCGTCTCGGTCCCACGCTTATGGAGACGTCTGCAAAGTTCTTTGAGCGACGGCGGTAAAATGAACACAAACACCGCTTCCGGACACTTTTCCATTATTTTCATTGCACCTTGAACTTCTATCTCAAGGATAACGTGTTTGCCTTCCGCAAGCATATCTTCCACAGGTTTTCTGGGAGTTCCGTAATAATTTCCGCAATATTCGGCATATTCAAGCATGCCGTTCTGAGAAATAAGCTCCTCAAACCTTTCTTTTGTAAGGAAATGATAGTTCACACCGTTTGTTTCACCCGGTCTTGGAGCTCTTGTAGTTGCAGATACGGAATAAAAAATGTTGTCATTTTTTAAAATTTCTGCCAGAAGAGTTCCTTTCCCACAGCCGGAGGGTCCTGAAACAACAAAGAGCAAGCCTTTATTCATCTTCCGTTTCCTCCTCGTCAATACTGAGTCTTCCGGCAACAGTTTCAGGCTGAACGGCAGAAAGTATCACATGATCGCTGTCCATGATTATTACCGCTCTTGTTCTTCGTCCGTAAGTAGCGTCTATCAGCGAACTCTTTTCTTTGGCTTCCTGAATTATACGTTTTATGGGAGCCGACTCAGGGCTTACAATAGCAATAAGCCGACCTGCATTTATCATATTTCCAAATCCTATGTTTATCAGCTTCATAAAATGCTCCAGTCATTCGATATTCTGTATCTGCTCACGGATCTTTTCGATTTCGGATTTAAGCTCCACAACGGTTTTGGTTATCTCAATATCCTGAGCCTTTGAACCTATGGTATTGCTTTCACGATTAAATTCCTGAATAAGAAAATCCAGTTTTCTGCCGACGGGCTCTTCGGCTTCAAGAAGAGTTCTGAATTGGTTGATGTGGCTCCTGAGCCTTACCGTTTCCTCATCGACGGCAATTTTCTCGGAAAATATAGCCGCTTCGGTGATTATTCTCTGTTCATCAACGTTTTTATCTTCAAGAATATCCTTGATCTTATTGTAAAGTTTTTCTCTGTACAGCCTTGTAGTTTCCGGAGAACGTTCTTCAACGCCTTTTACAAGTTTTTCAATATAATCAAGGCGATAACTTATATCTTCGGTCATTTTTTTGCCTTCGGCAATACGCATTGAAACAAAATTTCCGAGTGCCGCTTCCGCAACAGTCTTTACATCATTCCATACAACCTCCTCGTCCTCATCTGCCTTTACGACATTGAAGATATCCGGGAGCCTCATTAATTTTGAAAGCGTGATGTCGTCCTCAAGACCAAGCTCTTCATTTGCGTTCCTGAGAGCGGAAACATATCCTTGCGCAACAGACTTATTCACTTCAATAAGAGAATCTTTGTTTTCAATGTTAAATACCGTGATCCCCACATCGACCTTGCCGCGTGAAATGCTGCTCTGCAAAAAAGTTTTCATTTTTTCTTCAAGATATCCATAAGCCCGTGGAGTTCTTGCTGAAAATTCAAAATACCTGTGATTCACGGATTTTATCTCCACGGTAATATCCCTGCCGTCAATTATCTGCTGGCTTCTGCCGTAGCCTGTCATACTTTTTATCATTAAAATGCGATCCTTTCTGCTCGTTAAAACATTTACATTTTATTATACCATTTTACGGCATGAAAATCAAGTGTTTTTCCGTAAAAATCCGCATTTCCGGCAAGTTTTACACGAATTT
>CANQZR010000014.1 GCA_947628405.1 uncultured Clostridia bacterium | reverse complement strand
AACGCTCTGCAAGAGAGAGCGTTCCCCTTGGCACTAACGATTACTATAGTTTAAGCCTTGCCAAACAGCCCGGTGAGCTGTTTGGCAACACATATCAATAAATTTTGCTTTGCCCAAAACAGTCCACAGGACTGTTTTGGAAATTCTCAACTCTCCACTCTCAACACTAAATAATAGGAATCAGTCTTTTGCTGTGAAACAGCCATAGAAAGATCCGCTCCATATAAATGAAGCGGATCTTTTGCTTTATATCATATATCAGGTTCAGGACTTGTCATTCTTGTCAAAGTAAACTATGCCAAGACCAACCGTACTCATATAGCACCTGCCGTAAATATTCATATCGCCGCAGACAAATTCGCCGTTTCCTGTGCCGCCAAAATTGTGAAGATCGTCGTTTACTCTTGACCATGACGCTCCGTTGTCCTCAGACATATAAAGACCTTCCTCTTCGGCGTCCATTGTCATTCCCCAGATGTAGATAACAAGCGGATCACCGTCGTTTTTGGCTTTTCCGAGACCTACCGCTTCACATTTCTTTATTCCGGGAACAAGCTCTGCCGACTCGCCATGATCCTCAGAAAGAAGAAGTCCGGCGCCGTTGGCAATGAATATTCTTCCCTCTGCGGTCGGGTCGGTGCATATTCTGCTGTAGCTTGGCGCAATGGCAGAATTGCGCTTGAAAGTTTTTCCGCCGTCTGAACTGATGTAAATTGAACTGTTTCCGCAGCCGTAAACATAATTCGGATCGTTCGGGTCGCCGATAAGATACAGACCGGATGCGACAGCGCCCTCGGAGGTATTCCATGTTGCTCCAAGATCGTCCGTCCAGTAGACGTTCATTCCGTTTTCCGGCGACCATGTAAGTATTGAACCGTCGGCATTGAAAGCAATTTTGCCGCCGTAAAGATTTTTGCCCGGTTCGGGAGACTTAGTTATCCTTTTCCATGTTTTTCCGCCGTCTGTGGAACAGGTGAAAGCCATTCCCGAATCGCTGCCGCCTACTCTTGCGATCATGTCGGTGTTCTTTGCAGCGACCGTTATGCCTGTTGTTGTTCCGATAGGATCACCGTGACGTGCTGCGGAAGTGAAAATATCCTCATGAACAAATCCGTCGTAGTCGCCTATTGCAGACATCAGCGGCAAGCCCTCAATAGAAACTATATCAAGAGGAACGGTCTCCTCAATGCCTTTTGCGTCAAAGTAAAATTCGGGAGCGGCAGCCCAGATATCATCACAGGCAAAAACACCGTTTCCGGAATTTACCGTGATCTTTCCCGTGTTGAACGGATCAAGCGCAAGACTGCTGCACCAGTGGATAGCGTAACCGTCTATCCAGCTCATGCCGTTATTGCTCATTTTTGCGGAGGCGGTGATGTTGTTCCATGTTTTTCCGCCGTCCGTTGAAGTAAAGAACTGATCGCCGTAAGAACCGTTTGACTGCGGCTGATATGTGTTTGAAGTCACGGCAACAAGTTTATTCCCGTCATTCGGGTCAATTACTATATCACCGAAAGGATTTGACGTCGGGGAAATATTATCGGCAGTGCCGTCTGCGTTATAACGGTATATTGCGCCTGTAGAAGGATTCCAAGGACCTTCGGCGTCTATATAGGTAACGTAAAGAGCGCCTTTGCCGTCAAGTTTCATACGCTGGGGCATAAGACTGTTTATGCTGTCAGGAAGAACGTTCCAGCTTTCGCCGCCGTCCTCCGAAACGAAAAGATTTCCCTCAGCGGTGTCCTTTGACGATACAGACGCATAAATTTTCATTGTTTTTCCGTCTTTAGCCGTTGACGGGTCAAACAGGATACCGTTTATTCCTACAGTATTGGGAGTGGAAACTACCGGGAAATTTACCGTTTCCCATGTAATTCCGCCGTCGGTGCTTTTTATCATGCCGCCGGTGCGTCCGCCGGCAAAAATGATATTTCCGTTATTTGGGTCAACGGCGATCCTTTCGCCGTTTCCGCGTCCCATGCCGTTGCCGTGAACTTTTATCTTGTCGGTAACGTCCACTACCGAAACGGTTTTTCCGTAGTCGTCGGAAATTATCACGGCAGTTTTTCCGTTGCTGAAATAATCCGTTCCTGCAAGAAGAAATACCCTGTTAGGGGATTGGGGATCGTAGGCAAGTCCGTCGATACCAAGAAGCCCTCTGTCGTCAGCAGTTACCCAGTAGTTCATGGAAGTCCACTGTTCCGTTTCGGAAGTACGGTAATATGCACCGCCAACGTCCGTTCTTGCGTAATAAACGCCCTGTTCGGGAGCAGCATAAACTCCGGAGACAAATCCTCCTCCGCCGATAGCAACCTGACCGTATGACCAGTCGGGATTGATGTATGCATTATCCGAAATTTTCGGAAGAGCGGCTGCTTGTGCAGTTTCCGATGTCTGGCTGCCGACAGTTTCCGCAGGAATTTCAGCGCTGTCATTTTTTGAACAGCCGCCGAAAGCCGAGATAAATATCATTGCGGACAATATCAAGGCAGCTGATCTGCTTGTTTTTCCTATCATGATAAAGCTCCTTTTATCAAAATTTATACAATTAAAGTATATAGGAAAAAACGGCAAATGTCAATAGAATTTTAGCCGATCTTATAATAAATAATATTTATCCATGGAGCGTTTTCATGGATATGCGCTGTCTGTTCCTCAGTAATATAATTTTCATAAATGTTTACGATAAGATATTTTAAATTTTTCCATCAGAATTATTTTTCTCACAGGCTGAAAACAAAGCCACCGTGCAAAGAAGTAAAAACAAAAATTTTTTCATAAATATCCCCCGTTCTTTATTAAAAAATTATATCATTCAGTCAGACAAAAGTCAATTACAATTCGGTTACAACCGGTTACAGCTTACGGGAATTTTCGTGTGGATATCCGCATATACTTTCTTAAAAAAATAAAGCAGGTGAGGAAATGGATATAAAAAGACAGCTTGAGGCTCTGGACTGGTTTTACAGCCTTGCAAAAGGTTCGGAAACGAATAAAGTTTATATTCCGCAGAAACCTCGCCTTGAATTTTCCGATACTGAAAGCGCTTTTGAAGAATTACTCCCAGAACAGACGGGAGTTGATTCGGCAGCGCTGTTAAAAATGTTTGAGAAAATTTCATCAGAAAAGGGAATTTCTCCGCACCTTGCCGTTGTTCTGCGGAACGGAAAATTGATCGCAAAAGCGGCTTGGTCGCCTTATGAAATAAATACTCCGCACGTTTCACATTCAATGTGCAAAAGCGTTGTTTCAATGGCTGTGGGAATTGCGGTGCAGAATAATTTACTGGATATTTCCGAAAAAATAACCGATATTTTTTATGATGAAATTCCCGATAATATCAGCGAAAATATGCGGAAAATTACCGTTGAAAATTTACTGATGATGTCAAGCGGCGCAGCGTTCAACGAAGCAAAAGCGCTGATGAGTTCCGATTGGGTAAAGAATTTTTTTGCGTCGGAGGTCATGTTTATACCGGGAGAAAAATTTCATTATAACAGTCTTAATACCTATATGCTTTCGGCGATCATATGCAAGCGCTCCGGAATGTCGCTGTCGGAATTTCTGGATAAAAATTTATTCGGATATCTTGGTATAAATAATTTTTATTGGGAAAAATGTCCCCACGGGATCGAAAAAGGCGGCTGGGGACTGTACATGAGCATTTTTGATTATGCTAAGCTCGGGCAGCTTTATCTGAACGGCGGAATGTGGCGCGGAAAACAGATCATAAGCGCCGAATGGATAGCAAATTCCACTTCAAAAAAAATTGACGTTCCTGACAAGATCGACCGTAACGGTTACGGTTATCAGATATGGATACTGAAAAACGGGCTTGGTTATCTTTTCAGCGGAATGTTCGGGCAGAATGTTTATATCTTTCCGGGAAGAAATATGATAATTGCAGTTAATTCCGGCAGCTCAGGTATTTTCCCGGCAGGAAAGCTGCTGAATATCATAACGGATTTTATTTCGGACGATAAAAATTTCAGCGATTCGCCAATAAAGAATTTCCGTTATTCGGACGCCGCTAAGCTGCGCAGTTCGCTTGAAAAAGCAAAATTCGGAAGCGCTTTCCCGGAGGATATAAAGCCCTCGCTTGCGGAACGTATCCGGAACAGTATCTTGTCTTTGCGCAAAGAAAAAAACACCGTGGAAATACCTCCTGCCGCAGCAGTCCTTGCCGGGCATAAAATTGTTTTTGAAAATAACCGTGCCGGTATCCTGCCTGTTCTTATACAGGTCATGAACGGAAATTTTGAAAGCGGTATAAATTCCGCAGCATTTTTTATACGGAATGAAATTTTAATTATGAGAATTTCAAACGGTGAGGACATTCACGATATCCCGTTAAGTTTTTCGGAAATTCCTGCATACTGCGAATTTGAAAAACGCGGTGATATTTTCCGCATTGGTATTTCCGCAGCTTTAACTCTGGACGAGGACGAAATTCCCGTCTTAAAAATAATGATGTGCTTTACCGAAACAAGCTGCGCAAAAATTTTTAAATTTATTTTTGAAGCAAGCGGCGTGATTTTAAAAATCCGTGAGATCCCTGAATTGTACGACGCTATAGACGACGCAGCAGGAATGTTTCTTCCCACCGTTGGCGATAAACTGCGAAAAACACTTGAAACGGTAATGGAGACCGATATGGCAGAATATAAAATAAAACATTTTTTAGAGCCTGATATAAAAGGAGAAATAGAAAAAATGTAGTATATTAAAAAATGTGTTTGAACATAAACAAATAAATTACCGCCGCACCTTGATCTTAAGATGCGGCGGTTTTATATACGGGCAGATAACGATACACGATTTTGATAATTTAGATCTTATATGCACAAATATAGAGTTATTTCTGCAAAAAACAATTTTAACTATTGAAATTTTACAAATTATGTGTTATAATCAGTCTGTAGAATGTGATACAAAAATTTATTTAAGAAGTATCACTATATTTCACAGGTGATGAAAATGAAAAGAATAATTTTTGCCGTATCTATGGCTGCACTGATATTTTCTGGATGTCAAAAAATTGATGATGTACCGCAGAGCGAAGCTATAACCTCGGAAATTGAAATTTCTGACGATATTCTGCCCGAAACAACGGTACCCGGAACAACATCTTTTCCGGAAAGCAAAACGACTTTCAAAACGGAAGATCAGACCGAGTTTATACCTGCCGAACCGGCAGGCGGAGATATTGAAGAAAGTTTCACCGAGGAAACAGAGGAAACGCTCCCGGAGGAAACTGCCGCTTCTGCTGCGGAAAGCGAAAATATCCCCGGAGAAGATGAAAATATATCTGAAGTTACCGACATTCCTGCCGAAGAAACGGACAATGACGGACTTACATATTTTGACGGAATATTGATCGTAAATAAAACATATCCTCTTCCGGCGGATTATGCCCCCGGGATCAATGGCGAGGCGCAGAAAGCATTTGATAAAATGCAGGCTGACGCTGCCGATCTGGGACTGAATATATATATTTCGTCCGGATTCAGGAGCTATGACTATCAGGCGGGACTTTATCAGCGTTATGTTGACCGTGACGGAAAAGCCGCCGCCGACAGATATTCCGCGCGTCCGGGACATTCGGAACATCAGACCGGACTTGCTTTTGATCTTAATACCATTACAGACGAATTCAAGGATACAGACGAGGGAAAATGGGTAGCGGCAAATTGTTATAAATACGGTTTTATTATCAGATATCCGGCGGATAAGGAAGATGTAACGGGATATATGTATGAACCGTGGTATATCAGGTATCTTGGCGAGGAAACCGCTCAGACTGTATATGACAGCGGTCTTTGCCTTGAAGAATACCTTGGTATAACTTCCGAATATGCGGAATAATTTTGTTGTTCGGTACAGATATTGAGAATATATGGTTGATTTTTATAAAAATATATAGTATAATTATATCAGCAAATATCAATATTTTAAAATGAAAGGATAGATATTATGGCAAAGATAGAATACGACTATGTCTGGACGGATAAAAAAAGGATCCTGGGAATGCCTATTTCATTCACAAGATACATACTTACCGAAAAAAAACTTATTACCAGAAAAGGCTTTCTTTCTGTTTCGGAGGACGAGGTAGAGCTGTACAGAGTAGTGGATAAAAGCCTGAAGCTTCCTTTCGGTCAGCGCATATTCGGCTGCGGAACGGTAGTTATAAACTGCCGCGATACCGATACGCCTGTAAAGGAAATACTTGCTATAAAAGCTCCGCGTGAGTTTATGAAAAAACTTGAAGAGAACGTTGATATTCAGCGCGATAAATACCGCACGCGCGGCAGGGATCTTATTGCAGCAGATCTCCATGTTGACTGCGACCATGACGATCCGGACGGAGACGATTATTGATGCTTGGATTTATTTCCGAAAAGCAGGATTGCTGGGAATTTCTCAGAAGCACCGACCTGCCGGTATTTATTTACGGCATGGGCGACGGAGCTCTGAAGATAATGAAAGTTTTCCGCAAATACGGCATACCCGTTGCAGGCTTTTTTGCAAGCGACGAATTTGTACGCGGTCATACATTTGAGGGACATCTTGTCCATACTCTTTCACAGATAGAATCGCTTATAGACGATTTTGTCATAGTTCTTGCTTTTGCGGCAGGATATAAAAGCCTTTATGACAGGATAAATGAAATTGCTTCAAGGCATATCCTTGTTGCTCCGGACGTTCCCGTTGCCGGAGACGGTCTGTTCACATACGGATATTGTCTGGAAAACGCAGGAAAGATACAGGCGGTATATGATATGTTAGATGATGAAATATCAAAAAAAACATATGCCGATGTGATAAATTTCAAAATAAGCGGAAAAATAAAATATCTGAATGATTGTACTTCTCCCAGGGAAGAAGTATATGAAAAACTTATCCCACTTTCAGAAAATGATGTGTTTGTTGATATGGGAGCATACAGGGGAGATACGGCAGAAGAATTTATATCCGCTTGCGGAGGGAAATACGATCATATTTATGCATTTGAACCCAATCCGAAAAATTTCAGGAGGCTGTCAAAGAATTTTTCGGAAAATGAAAGGATCACACTTATTAATGCTGCTGCCGGAAGTGAAAAAGGAACGGTGAGCATATCTGTAGGTGAGGGAAGAATGGCACATTCTTCGCCGTCGGGAAAAACGGTCGATATTCCTGTTGCTGCCGCCGATGAAGTTGTTCCGGAACAGGCGACAATAATAAAAATAGATGTTGAAGGCGACGAAAAACAAGCGCTGCTCGGAGCAAAAAAACAAATTGCCGGCGGCGCAAAAATACTCTGCTCTCTTTATCACAGAAATGAAGATATTTTTGAACTGCCGCTTCTTATCAAAGAAATTGCGCCGGATCTTAAACTGCACATAAGGCATCATCTTTATATACCTGCATGGGAAACAAATCTGTATGCAGAATAATTTTATTTTGGAAGGTCATAGCATGAAACGCACTGAATTAAAAAAATTATACGATCTGCCGGAAAATTTTACCGGCGGAATAACGGTATGCGGCTGGATACGGTCAATACGTGTAAGCAAAGGGATCGCGTTTATATCCATATCTGACGGGAGCTGCTTTACACCGGTGCAGATAGTTGCGGAAGAATCAAAAATAAATGATTTTGAAAAGATATCCAGACTGAATACCGGAGCAGCAGTCTCCGTTACCGGAAAGGTCATACTTACGCCGGACGCAAAGCAGAAATTTGAAATAAATGCAGATAAACTTGAGATCGAAGGAGCTTCCTCTCCGGATTATCCTTTGCAGAAAAAAGCACATTCTCTTGAATATCTCAGGAACATATCACATCTGAGAATGAGAACGAATACCTTTCAGGCTGTTTTTAAAATACGCTCTGCGGCGGCGCAGGCGCTTCATGAATTTTTCAGGAAAAACGGTTTTGTGTATGCCCATACTCCGATAATCACGGCAAGCGATTGCGAGGGCGCGGGCGAAATGTTCAGGGTGACTTCATTTGATCTTGGAGATATTCCGAAAAATGATGACGGAAGCGTTGATATTTCAAAGGATTTTTTCGGAAAGAATGCTTCGCTTACTGTTTCGGGACAGCTTGAGGGCGAATGTATGGCAATGGCTTTCGGAAAAATTTATACATTCGGTCCTACATTCCGCGCGGAAAGATCATACACTCCGAGACATGCGGCTGAATTCTGGATGATAGAGCCGGAGATAGCTTTTGCCGACCTTGAAGACGATATGGAACTTGCGGAAAATATGCTTAAATATGTTTTGAATTACCTTATGGAAGAATGTCCTGACGAGCTTAAATTCTGCAATGATTTTTATGATAAAGAACTTATCGGAAGAATAAAAGCAGTAGCAAATTCGGATTTTGCAAGATGCTCCTATACAAAAGCTGTGGAGATCCTTGAAAACAGCGGAGAAAAATTTGAATATCCCGTATTCTGGGGCTGCGATCTGCAAACGGAACACGAAAGGTTCCTTACGGAAAAAATATTCGGCAAACCTGTTTTTGTTACCGATTATCCAAAAGAAATAAAAGCGTTTTATATGCGTATAAATGACGACGGCAAAACCGTTGCGGCTGCTGATCTTCTCGTTCCGGGAGTGGGTGAGCTGATAGGAGGCAGTCAGCGTGAAGAACGGATAGACGTTCTTGAAAAAAGAATGGCAGAACTGGGATTGTCTGCGGAAGATTACAGCTGGTATCTTGATCTTCGCCGCTACGGAGGAGCAAAACACGCAGGCTTCGGTTTGGGGTTTGAACGCCTTATAATGTATGTTACGGGAATATCAAATATCAGAGACGTCATACCTTTTCCAAGAACAGCAGGAAGCATATATTGAGATAAAAATTAACAGACCGATCTTATCCGTATTATTGATAAGGTCGGTTTTTTATGCATGGATATTTATGCGGATCTTTTGTAAGAATAAATAGCGGAAACATTTTATCAGAATTATCCGGAACTGTTATTACAAACAAGTGTTTGCATTTAATAAAGATATTTATTGAATTATTATTGAAATTGATTTTTTTTAAATTAAAAAATGCGTTTTTTTCGGAAAAAAATAAATTTTTTTTCAAATAATTATTGACAAGCCTTTTGAAATTGGTTATAATTATTTCAGAGAAAGTTTTATTTCGTTTTGGATTTTCTTAGTTCTAAAATTAAAGCAACTATTTTAAGGAGGATATTATCTATGGCAAAGAAAAATAATGTTCCCACAGAAACCGCTGAAATAAAAGCGGTACCGGAAGCAGTTCCTGCAGCAGAAGAAGCTGTAAAGACCGAAGAAACTCAGAAAGCAGAAAAGAAACCCACTGCAAAGCGCGGAAGAAAACCTGCCGCCGCTAAGACCGAAGAAACTCAGAAAGCAGAAAAGAAACCCGCTGCAAAGCGCGGAAGAAAACCTGCCGCCGCTAAGACAGAAGAAACTCAGGAAACAGAAAAGAAACCCGCTGCAAAGCGCGGAAGAAAATCTGCTGCCGCTAAGACCGAAGAAACTCAGGAAACAGAAAAGAAACCAGCTGCAAAGCGCGGAAGAAAACCCGCCGCCGCTAAGACCGAAGAAACTCAGAAAGCAGAAAAGAAACCAGCTGCAAAGCGCGGAAGAAAACCTGCCGCCGCTAAGACCGAAGAAACTCAGAAAGCAGAAAAGAAACCTGCCGCAAAGCGCGGAAGAAAACCTGCAGCCGAAAAAGCCGCTGCTAAAATTACCGAAAAAGCAGCTTCTGCAGCAAAGAAGCCTGCTAAGAAAAAAGGACCTTCTTATGAAGATATCGTTGATGCTGCAAAGAAAAAATTCATGGCTGCAAACATCACAAGGATCAAATATCCTATTGCAGTAAATGTAGAACTTACAGGTTCTGTTACAGGCGATTTCTATATTTATGTTGATCCCGACAACCAGACAATAGCTGTAGAGCCATACAGATATGATGATATGGACGTAAATTTCCGCGCAGATGCCGATGAACTTCTTGCTGTAATGAAAGGCAAAAAGAATATTTATGATTCCCTTTCAAACCGTATCATAAAGGTAAGCGGAATTACTACAAAGGCTATCCTTATTATTGACGCGGCTTTCTGATCTGCTGATAATATGTGAATAAAATTCGCCGCATAGTTTTTCTATGCGGCGTTTTTTCGGAGGACCCAATGATATTCTATAAAATTATAGATCATAGTTCCTGCCGCAGGGAAGAACATGAAACAGCGTATAAAATGCTTTCCTACGGATTGAAAAAACTTTATGACATTACGGAATACAATATTGAAAAAGGTGAACACGGCAAGCCGTTCATTGCTGAATATCCGGAAATAAAGTTCAACATCAGCCACTGTAAAGGGCTTGTGGTGTGCGGATTTTCGGATAACGATATCGGTGTGGACGCAGAGCTTATCCGTGATTTTTCCCCAAGGGTAATGGAACGGATCTTTTCAGCAGAAGAAAAAGAATTTGTTATGTCCTCGGAAGATAAAAACAGGGATTTTTTCCGCATATGGACTCTTAAAGAAGCATACGGAAAATACCTTGGCACAGGACTTTTTTCCGCACTGAACGGCAGTTCTTTTTATTTTAATAACGGTCAGCCTTTTTGCAAAAATGAAAACGGCGTTGTTTTCACACAATTTATACTGCAAAAAAAATGGGTCGTGAGCGTATGTGCCCACGACCGGGAAAATGATCTTGTATCAATAAAATCTTCTTTTGTTTTTTAGGATAACAATTGTTGCTACAACTGCTACTGCAATAACTACGGTTATAACAACGATAAGAACTATCGGAACTCCGCTGCTTTCTTCGGCTTTTTCAGGCTGAGCTGCTGTTGTGACTACAGGAGCAGCTGTAGTTTCCTGAGCGGTAGTTTCGGAAATTGTGGCAGTTGTTGTTTCTGCGGTCGTTGTGGTCGTAGTTTCGGGAACAGTACAGTTCGTGATCGTAAGTTTTGTGACGGTCATAGGTACTCCGGTATCGCCGATGCAAAGATTATCTACCGTTGTAAAGTCGTCGGAACCATATCTGAGGACCATTGTATCATAATCAAAAGATGCAGAAGTTTCGTCATATTCAAAAGGTTCGATCCTTGCCCATATCCTGTCGATCTCCTCGGTGTAGTTGAAAAGGATCAGCTCGACCGGCGCCATGTTCTGCGGAGGCTCTCCGTCAATAGTAAATTCTACTTTTACAACACTGTCCGGAGTTATGCGCGAGCAGTCAAAGTCATTTACATCAAGGGTAAGGGACTGTCCCCAGTCACCGTTTGTGGATATTACTTTATTCAGCGGTGCTTCATAATCCTCTGTTGCAGCCGATACTGATAAAGTCATCATTATTATGGAAATACAAGCTGCCAATGATACGGACAATGAACGGAATATATTTTTCATAAACATCTTCTCCTTAAATCATGCTTATTTTTGATACATAATTATTTTACTATTTTTACCCGGAGTTGTCAACCTAATAAAAAATTTTTAACACATAGCACAAATTTCAAGACATTATAAAGGATTTCGTTCGTTATTATGCTCAATGCTCTAACGAATATTTTGCCTGATCTGCGGTTTAATGATCATTTCAGGAACACGGATATTTTCAGTCCCTGATAAGTTCGGGAGAAAAAACGCCGCGCGGCGGTCAAATATAAATTTATTATTTTTAAAGAAGGTGGCTGTAATGAACACGCCGATATATGATTTTATACGGGAATATGCGGATAAGGGCTGTGTAAGAGCGCATATGCCCGGTCATAAAGGAAAAAATGCCCACGGCGGAGACGATATCCCTTATAAATATGATATCACAGAAGTAAAAGGTGCAGATCTGCTTTACGACGCAGAGGGGATCATACGGGAAAGCGAACGCAATGCCTCCTTTCTTTTCGGAACGGTGGAAACAGTGTATTCTGCGGAAGGTTCCTCGCTTTGCGTAAAGACTATGCTTGCTTCGGTATGCGGAGAGGGGAGAGCTTTTATCTGCGCAAGGAACGTCCACCGTTCGGTAATGGATTCCTGCGTGCTGCTTGACCTTGAACCGCTGTGGATATATCCGGGATATGAAAAAGGCTCCGTCGTATCCGGAAAGATAACGGCTGAAGATGTCAGAGAAAGTATCGGCAGATATGCCGGGAAAGCTCCTGCGTGCGTGTTTATAACATCTCCGGACTACCTTGGAAGAACGGCGGATATAGGCGGCATATCGCAGGTGTGTCATGAATACGGCATACCGCTTCTGGTGGATAACGCCCATGGAGCGTATCTTGCTTTTCTTGATGAAAATATCCACCCTATAAAACTTGGAGCGGATATGTGCTGTGATTCCGCACATAAGACACTTCCGGTGCTTACCGGGGGAGCATATATACATACAGGGAAGAATATGGATATTTCAGCTGCCGAGCTGAAAAGGAATATGGCTCTTTTCGGAAGTACCAGCCCAAGCTGGCTGATAATGTCAGACCTTGATATCTGCAATAAATATCTTGCGGAAAATTTCCGCGCAGAACTTTCGGAGGCTGCAGAGCAGGTAAAAAAGCTCAAGGAACGCATAGGAAACGTATATGACGTTCTTGAAAGCGAGCCGCTGAAACTGACGGTATGCGCTTTATCATGCGGCATGACAGGCAATGAGCTTGCCGACAGACTTCGCGAGCATGGAGTAGAACCGGAATATTCCGATAATTCTCATGTGGTCATGATGTTTTCAGCCCAGAGTTCAAAGGAGGATATGGAAAGAACTGCCTCAGCGCTGGAAAGCGTCAGAATGACACGGATAAGGATAGATATGCCGGAATTTGGCATATTTCCGCTTGAAAGAGCAATGCTTCCGCGAAAAGCGTTTTTTTCTCCGAAAGAAACGGTAAATACCGTTGATTCGGCAGGCAGGACAGCAGCAGAGAGCATAACGGTATGCCCTCCTTGTATCCCTATAGTATCGGCAGGAGAAATAATTGATGAAAATACGATAAAAATTTTAAAAATCTATAGCATTTTTAAAATAAATGTGATAAAATGATAATAACAGGATCCGCAGATGTATTTCTGACGATCTGTGGGAATTTCTGACATTTTGCCTTGCGTGGGCTAACGGAGTGTTGTGTATGAAACTTATATACGCCATTGTTAATAACGACGACAGTCATGATGTTTCATCAGCTTTGACAAAATCAGGATATTTTGCTACCAAGCTGGCGTCTACAGGCGGTTTCCTTATGTCTGGAAACACTACTTTCATGATCTGTGCCGACGACGATAAAGTAGATCCGATAATCGAGATCATAAAGGAACGTTCCAGAAGAAGAAAACAGTATGTTCCGGCTACCGTGCTTGCCGGAGCTGAAATGCAGAGCGCAAGTTTTCCCGTGGAAGTTTCTGTCGGGGGAGCAACGATATTTGTCACCGACGTTGAACGGTTTGAAAAAGTATGAAGCTGTATTCAAAGGAAGCTCCGCTTAAAGCTCTTGAAGCAATGAAACGCACCGGAAGATTTCCCCACGCTTTTCTGCTTACGGGAGAAAAGGGCGTTGGCAAAAAAGTATTTGCCGACTATATTGCAATGTCGCTTATGTGTGAAAAAGGTTCCGTATGCGGTACCTGCCGGAATTGCAGAAGAATACTGAACGGAACTCATCCTGATGTTATAAAGCCGCAAAGAACGGGAAAAAAACAGATATACAACCGTGATACCATAAGAAATGTATGCTCGGACGCATTTGTCGCTCCGAATGACTGTGATGTCAAGGCGTATATTTTTGCCGACTGCGAAAACATTGAGGAAAGCACTCAGAATCTTATGCTGAAGCTGATAGAAGAACCTCCCGATACGGCGTATTTTATATTTACCGCCGTGAACGGAAGCGTCTTTCTTCCTACGATACTTTCAAGAGTGGTAACTTTAGGTATCCCGGAGGCTTCGGAGGAAAGCTGCCGTTCGGCGCTTGCAGATACGGGAAAATATTCTCCCGTACAGATAGAAGACGCCGTAAAATGTTTTCACGGCAATATCGGCTGCTGTATGGAATATCTTTCCGGCGGAGAACTTGCGGAAAATGTTAAAGTCTGCAGGGATATGATATCCGCTGTTGCAGACAATAACGAGTATGAGCTTATCAGGATCCTTTACAGCATAGGAGACAGCAGAGCAAGGGTAAAAGAGGTCCTGGAGCTTGCAGACAAGGTCATCAGGGACGCCTGCGTTATGCGTTTGGGGAATATTCCCCTTATAGGCTGTGATCCGGACGGAGCAGAAAAACTTTCACGTCTGCTCAGCCGCCGCAGGGCGGACATCATACATGAAGCCATTGCAAAGACCTGCGCAAGATGTATGGGAAATACCAATGTTCCGGCTGAAACGGCTGCTTTTGCCTGCGCCGTTGTCGGTCAATAAGATATAATGAAAGGAAAAAGTTTTGATATGACGGAAATAATTGGAGTGCGGTTCAAGGACGCCGGAAAGGTCTACTATTTTGATCCGGCAGGTACAAAGCAGGAAACCGGTTCTCTGGTGATCGTCGAGACCGCCAGAGGAGTCGAATGCGGCGAAGTGGTCATCTCTAACAGAATGATAGAGGACGATCAGATAACCGCTCCGCTAAAAGCTATAATAAGACAGGCTACAAAGCAGGACATGAAGATCCTTGAACAGAACAAAGCAAAGGAAGAAAATGCGTTTAAGATCTGTCAGGAGAAGATACTTAACCATAAACTGGATATGAAGCTGGTAGACGTGGAGTGTACCTTTGACAATAACAAACTGCTGTTTTATTTCACAGCGGAAACAAGAGTGGATTTCCGCGAGCTTGTAAAAGATCTTGCTTCTGTTTTCAGGACGAGGATAGAACTAAGACAGATAGGCGTCAGGGACGAATCAAAGATCCTCGGTGGGCTCGGCATATGCGGCAGGGAATTTTGCTGTAAAGGCTTTCTCGGCGAATTTCAGCCCGTATCTATAAAAATGGCAAAGGAGCAGGGGCTGTCGCTGAATCCGACAAAAATATCAGGCACCTGCGGCAGGCTCATGTGCTGCCTGAAATATGAACAGGAAGCCTATGAGTATCTGCAAAAGAATACTCCGAGAGTAGGAGCTTATGTAAAAACTCCGGACTTCAAGGGCTATGTTGAGGAAGTAAATCTTCTTACCGGAAAGCTGAAAGTTCAGCAGGAAAAATCGGAAGATCCTCCGGTTACCTATGATAAATCGGAGGTAACGATAATCAAGGACGGAAAACTGCGTCTGGACAAGGAAGAGCTGAAAGCTCTGAAAGGTCTGGAGGATCAGTGATAAAAATACAAGAATAAAATTTTCTGAAAGGATCGATATTTATGAAAAAAACTAACGGTATAATAATAGCACTGTCAATTGTTGCCGCAGTATTATCGGCTGCTGCTCTTGCGTTAAGTATAATTGCGCTTGTAAAAAGTGCCGGCAAGGGAAGGATCAGCGACAATGAATACGATCTTTACGACGAGGGAGATCTGCCCGGCGATTACAGTGATATCGAATGTGATGATATAGGAAGCGACACACTTGCATTCTGATGCAATGAAAGGAATACTTATGACAAATGACGATCCGGAAATGTGCCTTCTTATTCCACAAAAAATACAGATACACCGGAAGCCTTGTCGGAATAATATTTAAGCATTTTGTCCCACTGTGACGGGAAACGTCAATGTGGGACAATGGTTTTTTTGAAAAATTATTCCATAATTTAACACTGAAAGGAGAGCTTTCCCATAGAAAGCCATAAAGACATATGATATTCGCTGACCTGTTGTTTCTGTATATATTTCTGCCTGCGCTTATAATTTTTTATATTCTGGCAGGCTTTGCCGATAAGGCGGTATGCGCCCTGACGAAAGAAAAGGGCTTTGCCGGAAGTATAAATCCGGTAAAAAATGCCGTGCTTATCATTTTTTCACTTGTATTTTACGCATGGGGCGAACCGTTCTATATACGGCTTATGCTTATAAGCATTGCTGTTAATTACGTTTTCGGGCTGCTTATAACGTTTAGGGAAAAGCCTTCAAAAGCATTTTTTGTTCTGGGAATAATTTTCAATATCGCAATGATAGGAACATTCAAATACGGACGGTTCATCGCGGAGAACCTGAACGCACTGGGAATACCCGTACCTTTGCCGGAAGCCGTTTCGCCGGTGGGGATAAGTTTTTATACATTTCAGTCGATATCATATCTTGCTGATGTTTACCGCGGAGATGTAAAGGCGCAGAAAAACCCTTTCAGGGTACTTCTTTACATCTCTATGTTCCCACAGCTTATAGCCGGACCTATAGTACGGTATGAAACGATAGCGGAGGATATCTGCTCACGCAGGATAACGGTAGAGGACGTCTCGGAAGGCGCATTCCGGTTCTTTATCGGTCTGGGAAAGAAAGTTATCCTTGCAAATCAGCTTTCCATAATATCGGAACAATTTCTTGACGGAGAATTGAGCAGACTGTCTGTAGGCGGAGCATGGCTGGGGATAATTGCTTTTACATTCCAGATATATTTTGATTTTTCAGGATATTCAGATATGGCTATCGGTATGGGAAGATGTCTCGGCTTCAGATTTAACGAGAACTTCAATTACCCGTATATAAGCCGTTCAATAACCGAGTTCTGGAGAAGATGGCATATTTCTCTGAGTTCTTTTTTCAGGGATTACGTTTATATCCCTATGGGCGGAAACAGACGGCATCAGCCGTTAAATATCATGACGGTGTGGCTGCTGACCGGTCTGTGGCACGGCGCAAGCTGGAACTTTGTGCTGTGGGGACTTTACTTCGGCATAATCATCATGATAGAAAAGTATACGCTCCTTAAAGTTGAAAACAAGATACCTAAAGTATTTCTTCATATATACAGCCTTTTCCTGATAGTTTTCGGGTGGACGATATTCTATTTTGAGGATCTGGGCAGACTTGGCGGATTTATAAAAATAATGTTCGGCGCGTCGGGAAATCCAGCGGGCGGAATCGTGACAAAGAACGCATTTACGGTAAATCTTTATCTTCTTATCGCGGCAGCGGTATGTTCCGTGCCTCTGGGAACGCTTATACGGAAATTTTACGGCCGTGCGATAAAAACTTCCGGAGGAGCAGCGGCTATGGTAATAATGAAAGTTGCCGCTTCCGCAGGACTTCTCTGGATAAGTACGCTGCTTCTTGTAAGCGGCACTAACAATCCTTTTTTGTATTTCAGATTTTAACCGGAAGGTATGGGCAAAATGGATAAAAATTCACAAAAAAGCGCTCCGAGATATGCGGAGAAAAAAGATAAAAGCTCAAAAGGCGCAGCTGCTGCCTATGTTGCTGCGATAGCGGTGATATTTGCGGCTGTAAGCGGAGCTATGGTCTTTATGCCAAGAAGCAGGGAATCTGTTCTTGAACAGCGAGAACTGGCTGAATTTCCGACATATTCCCGTGAGTCTTTTATGGACGGAACATATACTGCGGAAATATCCCATTATTTCAGCGATACCGTTCCTATGCGTGACAGACTTATGGAAATGGCTTCTGCCGTGCAGGAATTTACGGGATTCCGTTCAGATGACATAAAACTTCATAACGTTACTGTCGCCGAAAATACAGAGGAGACTTCCGTTACGGAGGGAACTGCTCCCGTTACGGAAATTACCGTTATAAGCAATGGATCGGTCGTGGAAGATACGGGCACCGTCAGCAATGCGGAAACGGAAGTTCCTGCCGAAACCGAAGCGCCGGTATCGGCTGTAACGCAGGAAACTGCCGCTGCTCCTGCCGATGACGCGGTAAGCCTTACCAATAACGGCATTGCGGTAGTGGGAACAAGGGCGATAATGCTTTACGGCGGAAGTTATTCCGTAGGAGAAGATTACGCAGCCGTTGTTGAAAAATACAAAAAAGCTCTCGGAGATGACGTGAACGTCTATTGCATGGTGATCCCTACGTCGAGCGAATTTTATTGCCCCGAAAGCATTTCAAGCTACAATAACAGCCAACTGGACAATATAAATAACATCTATTCACATCTTGCAAACGCCGTGCCCGTTGACGCTTATTCGGCGCTTAAAGACCATACGGCGGAAAATATATATTTCCGCACTGATCATCACTGGTCGTCTCTCGGAGCATATTATGCTGCGGAAAAATTTGCCGAGACCGCGGGAGTGCCGTTCCTTGACCTTTCGGAATATGATATGCACACTGTTGAGGGCTATGTAGGAACAATGTACAGCTATACTCAGGATATAACCATAAAGAATAATCCGGAGGACTTTTTCTATTACGTTCCTAAAAATGTTGAGCTGGATACCACATATTATAATTATCAGCTCGGAGACGGCAATGAAATAATAGGTATGGACGAACCTATGAAGTCAACGTTCTATCTTAATTTTTCCAACAGCAAGTCCATGCTTTACTGCACATTCATGGGGGGAGACGCTAAAATAACCCATGTAAACACTTCGACTAAAAACGGCAGACGGCTTGCCATATTCAAGGACAGCTACGGAAATGCCCTTCCCCAGTTCCTGTTCGGCTCGTTTGAAGATATTTATGTTATAGATATGAGGTATTTCACATACAATGCGGAGGATTATCTCAAGGAGCACGGCATTACGGACGTTCTTTTTGCGAATAATGCTTTTCATGCTACTACAAGGTCTACCGTGAACTATTACGAAAAACTTCTTACGCAGGGAAGACAGCCTGCGGCGACTTCTTCACCGGCTTCTTCGGCGGTCACAACTTCTGTGCCGGCAGAGACATCTGCCGTGGAAAAAACCGTAACTTCCGCAGCGGAGGTATCGGAGCAGACTGCGGAAACGGATATCCGTAAAAATGAAGAATAGTATGATTTGTACTGATAATTTCCGGGTACACTATAATATAAACTCAAAAACAAGAGGGTAATATTATGAAATATGTAAAGATCGCCGCACTTCTTGCGGCTATGACGATCTGTTCGGCAATGTTTACGGCATGCGGAGAAAATACTTCCGGTAATAACGAGAGCGAAACGGCTTCTTCCGCCGCAACAACGGCTTCGGACGTACCGGCAGTATCTGACGACGAAAATACCGCCTCGGCGGAGGAAAGCTCTTCCGGAAACGAAGATGATGATCCCGATACCGGCGAAGAAGCCGTGAGCGCATTGCAGACGGCTGCGGAAACCGCTATAGACGGTCAGGAATGGCCGTCAATGGCTGTTGTGAGCAATGACGAAAAGGATTTTATCGCCGATTTCTTCCTGCTTGACGCGGACAATGCAAATTATAAGGAACTGTTTATTTTTCAGTGTCCGATGAGCGCAAATATGTCGGAACTGATAATTATTGAAGCGGAAGATGTTTCCTCGGCAAAGGCTGACCTTGAAGCAAGGCAGAAAAAAGCCCGTGAGCAGGATGCGTTCTATCCTGATGATGTTGAACGTGCGGGCGCTTCTATCGTAGGGACGGAAGGCTCATATGCTTACTTTATAATGGGAAATAACGCTTCGGACGTTGAAAAAGCTCTTGAAACGTCGCTGAAATGATCCGAAAGGGGAAAGGGCGCAAGCCGTTCCCCATATTACATAGGAGATGTATATATGAAAGCAGGAAAGATGATAAGCATAGCTCTTTCGGCAGTTTTATCCATGGGAATAACGGCATTTTATGCCGGAAACGTCGGAAATATCAGCGTTTCGGCAGACAGCGGATTTATTATCAAGACTGATGCCGACGGTGATAAATATATTTCCGGGTACAATGGCAGCGGCGGAGATATCGTCATACCCGGAGATGTGACATGGATAGGCAAGCAGGCTTTTTACGGCAACAGGGATATAACCAGCGTTACATTCTCTGAAAGCTGCTGGTATTGGGTGGACAAGCAGGCTTTTGCGTTCTGTCCTAATCTTAAAAGCGTTGAATTTCAAGGCAGCGTCGGCGGAATAGGGGACAGTGCATTCTATGCTTGTACATCTCTGGAAAAAGTAACTTTCGGAGGAAATGTGTCAAATTCTTCCGACGGAGGTATAGGAAGCTATGCGTTTTCATTCTGCACATCACTTAAAAAAGTAAGTTTTTCCGATCCTGACGCCGAGGTCGATATGCTTGGCGGCTGTGCGTTTTCGGATTGTATAAAGCTTTCTTCCATAGATCTTCCCTCGGGGCTGGACAGGATATATGATGATGTTTTTGTGAACTGCTCTGCACTGACGGAAATATCAATACCTTCCGATACGAAAATAAACGGAAGTCATGTGTGCGGATATATGTACGGAAGAAGTTCTTCTTCGTCCGCAAATAAATATGTAAAGGCGGACGGCAGCACATCTTGCAGTATAAATTACTGGAAAAACGATAACGGGAACTATTCGGCTTCTACAGGCAAAATAACCCAGAAAAGCATTTCTGTAACGGCGGCAAAAGGATCGGACGGAGCAAAATATGCCGCATCTGCCGGACTTAACTGCGTTTATACAGATGAAGAATATGATGAAACGCCGGAAAAACTTCCTGTTCCTAAAAATATAACCTATAAGAAAAGCGGCGGAAAAACTGTTCTTACATGGGATGAGGTCGACGGCGCCGAAGGCTACAGAGTATATATTTATGATGCCGATACCGGAAAGTACAATGAATATAAAAGCGTCCGCATAGCACAGTGTACTCTGTCAGATACGGAGAGCGGAAAAGAGTATAAGTTTATAGTCGCTGCGCTCGATCGTACAGACGGCGGCTATGTCCGCGGAAAGGCGTCTAAGGCAATAACTGTTGAAACATGATATTTTTGGGAGTTTTATACAACGTTTTACAGCGGATATCAATAAACCTTGTGTAATATTTTGAAAAATGCTTGACAATGGGTTGTGTTTGAGTTAAAATAAGTATAGCTAATAATATATTGTCGGGGTGTATCGTATGTCCGGAAAGTCAGTATCAAAAATAGGAGTAAAGCTTACGGTCACGGTAAGCGCGCTCCTTATAGTAGTTGCAGCCGCTATAACTGTGGGGTTTGTGGCACTGTTTACTAACGCCGAGACTAATAATCTCAGGAATGAAACGCTTGTTGCTTCAAACGTTCTTCAGGAAGCTATAATGTCAAAGGCTGATGAAACACAGGTGCTGGCATATCTTCTTGCCGGCAATACTGAATTTACCGATGCAATTGAAAATAAAGACGCCGTAAAGCTGGCGGAAATATGGGACGGGATAAGCAAGTCAAACGGCATTTTCGGTGTTTTTGCCGATAGCGACGGCATAATCAGATATAAAACGGATAACTGCGCTATTTCCGCCGAGGGAATGTTTGACGTGGTAAGTTCCGAAAAAACAGGAATGTTCACCGATTCGGAAGCATCTTTGTTTTACCGCAGTTCAGTAAAGTCAGACAAGGGAATGATAACTGTAGGTTATTCTTACAGCGATAACGCCATAGTGGACGAGGTATATGCCCAGACCGGTTCGCACGCTACGATCTATTGTGACGACAGCAGGATATCTACGACTATTCCGGGCGCTGACGGGGAACGGGCTGTGGGAACGATCATGCTGTCTGATATCTACGAAACGGTAATAACTAACGGTGAGCAATATGTTGACGAGGCAGAATTGTTCGGCACCGAATACATGGCAGCATATTTCCCGATAATAGATTCCAACGGCATGGTAAAGGGAGCGTTCTTTACAGGCTCTCCTATGGAAACAATGATAAAAAACCGTAATATGGCTGTGTTTATAGGTGCTTCGATAGGCATACTGATGATAGTGATATCGGGTTTTATGCTGATAATTTTCATATCAAAGAGCATTTCGGAACCGATAACCTCTGTAAAGAAAATGGCTTCCGAAATGGAGCACGGAAATCTTCACGGAAATATTATTTCTGCTGATGAAATAGGAAAAAATGAAATAGGCGAACTTGCGGAATCTATCTCAACGGCTATTATGATACTTGACAGATACGTAGGCGACGTTTCCAATATGATGCATGAAATGTCGGAAGGCAATTTCGGATATGAATCGGAAGTTACATACAGCGGAGATTTTGTAAGTATAGGCGAATCCGCCGAAACGCTCCGTGCAAGAATGAAAGATGTTATCGAAAGCATAAATGTTTCCGCAGATGAAGTATACAGCGGCTCGGAACAGATATCCAACGGAGCGTCCGTGCTTGCGGACGGAACAACAAAGCAGGCGGCGGCTTCTCAGGAGCTTTCCGCTTCATTGGACGATATATCCAGAAATATCAGCTTTAATGCCGGCAATGCGGAAAAGGCTCAGGAACTTTCCAACAGTTCTATAAAAATGGTCAACAAGCAGAACGAAGAGATCGGAAATATGCTTGAAGCCATGGATAATATCGAAAACAGCGCCGGAGAGATCAGCAAGATAATCAAAGCCATAGAGGATATCGCGTTCCAGACGAATATACTTGCTCTTAACGCTGCCGTTGAAGCAGCCAGAGCGGGCGCGGCAGGAAAGGGCTTTGCGGTGGTTGCTGATGAAGTAAGAAATCTGGCAAATAAATCTGCGGAAGCCGCAAACAATACTTCCGTTCTTATCGGAAGCTGTATCGACGCGGTAAATCACGGCTCCGCAATAGCGCATAAGACCGCCGAAGCCATGAAGCGTGTAATTGCCATAACAAATGAGACAAATGAACTTATAGAAGGCATTGCACAGCAGACTGTAAAGCAGGAGGAATCCGTTCGTCAGGTAAAGATCGGCATAGACCAGATATCCGACGTTATCCAGCAGAACAGCGCTACAGCCGAGGAAAGTGCCGCAAGCTGCGAGCAGCTCAATGCTCAGGCTCTTACGCTCCGTGATAAGATAGCAATATTCCATACATAAACAAAGCGGACGGAAAGCCGTCCGCTTTTTTACAGTCGGCGTCCGGTTGGGCTCACCGGATATGAAATAAAGGATATCTCGGACTATATCATAGCCGTGAAAGAGAACGATATACCGGAACTTTATATTCCCACGAAGTACAAATAATGTCATAAAAGGGTAAAATTATCTTTACTGCTAAAAATGCTGCGCTATGATTGTGTATTTTATGGGTTGAAAAATTGTTTTCCATATGTTATAATATATTTTATAACGGCAATATGTGCTTATTATTGCTGAAAGTTATCAAAAAGGAGAGTCTGTTTACAAATGAAGATAATGATATGCGATGATTCAATGTTTGTACGCAAGAAAATGAAGGACGCAGTTCTGGCTGCCGCTCCCGATGCTGAAGTTGTCGAGGCTTTTGACGGACAGCAGGCTGTTGATAAATATACGGCTGAAAAGCCCGACCTTATTTTCATGGATATTATCATGCCTGTAAAGAACGGTGTGGAAGCTCTTACCGAAATAATGGCGATCGACAAAAAAGCCAAGGTAGTTATGGCTTCGTCCGTAGGCACACAAGAAAATCTCAAGCAGGCAATTCTTGCAGGTGCTTATGATTTTCTCCAGAAGCCTATAGAAAATGACGACGTTGCTAAAATAATTTCCAAGGCGCTCAAATAATTACAGGGAGGCTAAAATATCATGTTTACACAATTTTTCGGCAATTATCTTCTCCGCCGGCAGCTTGTATCTTCGGAACAGCTTTCCGAAGCGCTCCAGATCCAGAAGAATACCCGTCTCAAACTGGGTGTTCTGGCTATAAATGCAGGTCTTATGACGGCAGATCAGGTAGAAAAGGCTCATGACCGTCAGCAGCGCGCCGATAAGCGTATAGGCGACGTTATGGTAGAAATGGGATTCCTTACAAAGGATCAGGTAGAAGAACTTCTCAGAACTCAGCCTACCGGACATCTTCTTCTCGGACAGACCCTTGTTGATAAGGGATACATGAGCAATGCTCAGTTTGAAAGCGCATTGAAGTCTTATAAAGAGGAAAACAGTCTTTCCGATTCGGACATGAACAATACAGATGAAAATGCTGCTAAAAAGCTGGTTGCAGGATTTTACAATATATCTTCCGGCGGAGGTTCGGATTACGCAGTAAATTATGTTTCGCTGATATTCAAAAACCTTATACGTTTTATAGGTGATGATTTTACTCCTATGGAACCGTTTGCGTTAAAAGAACCTATAAAGAATGTTGTGCTCCAGAACATAAGCGGCAGCACGAATATGACAACGCTGATCTATGCCGAGAAGCCTGCGCTTATAGAATTTGCTTCAAGGTTTGCAAAAGAGGAAATGAGCGGTGATGATGAATACACACAGGCTTGCGTAAGCGAGTTCATAAACCTGCACAACGGACTTTTTGCCGTAAATGTTTCAAACGATACAGGCAAGGAACTTCAGCTCGAACCGCAGTGTTATTACGATGAAATGGATATAAAGGGACTTTCAAAAGCGTGTGTAGTTCCGGTGCATTATCCGTTCGGGGTTATTAATTTTGTTATTGCTATGTAAAATATTTAACGGGATTGTTCTTTTTAGGAACAGTCCCGTTTTTACTTTATTTAAAAAACATTATCTTATAAAATGCGTAGGGCTCCACGGTTCTTTTTCGGGGAGTCCGTATTTTTCTTTGCCCAAAGAAATGCTTTTCATAAGGAATACCATGTTCCGCGCAAGTACACGCATGGTCTGTTTTCCCTCTTCGTCCATTTCGGCTTCGCCTTTTTCTCTGCCGTGGATACTGTTCCAGTATTGACTGGAGACTACAGGCATATTTGCAATGGTGAAGAATTTGTTTATCTCGTCAAATGCTGCCGAACAGCCTCCGCGCCTTGCACAGACAACGCTTGCGCCTACTTTCATTGTCTTGTCAAAATTCGTGCTGTAGAAAAGTCTGTCAAGAAAAGCTATCAGCGTAGCATTGGCGGACGCATAGTATACGGGACTTGCCGCTATCAGACCGTCAGCCGCTTCAAACTTAGGAGCGGCTTCATTTACAATATCATCAAAGGCGCACCTGCCGTTTTTAAAGCAGCTCCCACAGGCGATACAGCCGCGTATATCCTTGTTTCCTATCTGCAATATTTCGGTTTCTACATTTTCCTGCCTGAAAATATTTTCCATTTCTCTTATTGCAATGCTTGTGTTGCCGTTTATCCTCGGACTTCCGTTTATTATAAGAACTTTCATAAGACCTCTCCTTTTTTGATATTGATAATATGATATCATAAAAAGACCCGTATGTCAATTGTATAACATCGGGTCATTTTTTGAAATTATGAAGAAGCGGACCGTTCCCGTGTCCGATATCAAGACCTGCGGATATTGCTCCGGAAATATATTTTTTTGCTCGCTCAACGCTTTCGGGAACGGTCATTCCCTCCGCAAGATCGCAGGCTATTGCAGATGAAAGGGTACAGCCTGTTCCGTGAGTGTTGGGATTTTCAATACGCTCCGAAGCGTAACGGGATATTTCTCCTTTATGGGATAGAATATCTGCCGCTTTGCCTGTAAGGTGTCCTCCCTTTACAAGTGTGGAAACGCCAATTTTACGGGAAATATATGCTGCTGCGGCTTTCATATCATCTTCGCAGGAAATTTCCTTTCCCCACAGCAGTTTTGCTTCGGGGATATTTGGAGTGATAATGTCCGCAATGGACAAAAATCTATCCGAATAAAATTTAACGGCATTTTCATCCATAAGTCTTTTTCCGCTTGTGGAAACCATTACAGTGTCGATAACTATATTTTTTACATGATATTTCTGAAGAAGCTCATATGTACTGTACATGATATTTTCGTCGGGGATCATGCCTATTTTGACCGCGTCGGGGAATATGTCGGAAAGGACTTCTTCAAGCTGAACGGCATAAAAATCGGCAGGCACTGCAAGAACGTCCTTTACACCCATGGTATTTTGCGCCGTAAGAGCGGTTATAACGCTCATTCCGTAAAGCCCGTGTGCTTCTATTGTTTTAAGATCTGCCTGTATTCCTGCTCCGCCGCTGGGATCAGAACCTGCTATTGAAAGTACGGTCTTTATCTTCATGATATTATCTCCCGGGCTTTCCGGAGCAGATCGGAAGCTGCCGCTTCACAGTCGTCTGCGGACATTATTGCTGAAACTACAGCCAGACCCGATATGCCGCTTCCTGAAAGTACGCCGCAGTTTTCAGCCGTTATGCCGCCTATTGCGCATACGGGCACAGATACTTTTGCGCAGATATCTTTGAGGGTATCTATATCCGTAAGAACGGCGTCCTTTGTTGCGGTAGGGAATATGGCTCCTACACCGAGATAGTCTGCGCCGTCAGCCTGAGCCTGCAATGCCTGCGTGAGATTTTTTGCAGTAGCTCCGATAATGCTTTTTTCTCCCATGATACGGCGGAGATCGGCGATCGGGATATCCTCGCTTCCGCCGTGTACTCCTGCTGCTCCGCAGGCAAGCGCGATATCGGCTCGATCATTTATTATAAGCGGAATGTGAAATTTGTCGGTGACGATCTTGACCTGCTTTGCAAGCGCAAGAAGATCACGCGAACCGCGGCTTTTTTCCCGAAGCTGTACAAGGGTAACGCCGCCTCGGCAGGCGGCTTCGATCTTTTTCAGAAAATCGGCGCAGTCGATACCACGGCTGTCGGTCACAAGATAAAGAGTAACGTCAGGCTTCATTTTCATAATACCTCGCCTTATTGATGTAAATGTCCATGCCGGCGGAAAATAATCCGTCTATTATCGAACCTGCAAACCGGCTGATGCTTTTATCTTTCCTGAATATCTCCGCTGCCTGTTCTCCGGCGATCCCCATAGTGACCGACGCAGATACTGCGCTGTCAAACGCATTTGTTACAGTCAGGAAACACCCGGTCAGCGCCCCAAGAACGCAGCCCGTTCCGGTAACATATGTCATCAGCGGATCTCCGTTTTTTACATGGATCGTTTTGTTTCCGTCTGTTATAATATCCGTTTCGCCTGTCATCATGACCACTGACGAATACGCCAAAGCAGCTTTTTCAGCCGCTTTTGTACAAACGGAAATATCCGTGTCGTCGGAAGAATCAACGCCTTCGGCATGAGACGCGATCCCACAGAGAGCAAATATTTCCGAACGGTTCCCTTTGATAACATCGGGAGCATATTTTTTTATCATGTCTTTTGCAAGCTCCAGCCTGAAGCTGCTGCACCCGACTCCCACAAGGTCGATTATCCACGGAACGGAAAGTTCATGGGCAGTTTTTGCCGAAACGGATATTGCAGCCGCTTTGCTTTCATTCATGCCGCCAAGATTGACCGATAGAGCATTTGCGGCTGATACTATCCCGGCGGATTCTTTTTCAAATTCAGCCATTATAGGGCTTGCCCCAACAGCAAGGACGGCATTTGCGCAGTATCCGGCTGTAACGTGATTTGCAATACAGTTTATCAGAGGACGGCGAAATGCTATTTCCTGCCTTAGAGAATATATTTTTTCGGGAGTTATCATAAAAATCTCTCCGTTTTTTGTCAGTTTTTCGCTTTTTCTTCGTCGCCGAAGATCTCAAGCAGCCTTGCTTTTTTCATTGAGGAAACTATTATAGCCGCTGCCACCGTTCCCACAACACTGGAAACAAAGAACGGGAACACAAATCCGAAAAGCGTAGCGGCAGTATTTTCCATAACAAAATATGCAATAGGGAATGAAAGCATACCGCCTATCACAGATGTTCCGAAAAGTTCGCCTATGTAAGCCCCGATAAGGCGTATCCATTGTCCTTTGTGCTTGAGGATCATGTGGTACATTGCTCCCGAAAGAAACGCTCCCACCATTGAGCCGGGGAATGCAAGCGGCGAACCGAGCCCCAGCAGCAGACGTATAATACTTGCGCAGAATGCCGAACCCATAGCGTACCATGGTCCTAAATAAACGCCGCCGATTATGTTCACCAGATGCTGTACCGGACTGCATTTTGCGCCAAGGAACGGGAACGAGAAAAGCGATCCCACAACGGCAACTGCGGTAAGAAGCGCCGCGGCTGCAAGTTTTCTGATGTTTGTTTTGCTGTTTTTGTTCATTGTAATATCCTCCTTCCTGTCCCGAAAGGAGAGTACCGCGAGGCAGACTCCGTCCCTTGGGACAGATCGGTCGAGACTTAAAAGTCTCCTCTCACCCCGAAACACGGGTTCCCTCGCAGAATTTATTACGCCCTCGGACGCTCCTCCGCCGGCGTATATTTCAAAGCAGCAATGCTGAAATATCATTTTTCCGTGCAGAATTCTACCTTTTTGCCTTCAAGTATCATGTTTGTGGTCCGTACCGCACACATTTTTCCGCACATCGAGCAGGTGTGTCTGTCAGACGGGGGAGTGCTTTCAAAATACGCCTTTGCCTTGTCAGGATCTACAGCTATCCTGAACATTTCGTCCCAGTCTACCTTGTGACGCGCTTCAGCCATTTCATTGTCACGGTCTCTTGCATGAGGAACGCCCTTTGCAATATCGGCGGCGTGAGCGGCTATTTTTGAAGCTATTATGCCTTCCTTTACATCATCTATATCAGGCAGACGAAGATGTTCCGCAGGCGTTACATAACACAGGAAATCCGCTCCGCTCACTGCGGCTATAGCTCCGCCTATTGCAGAAGTGATATGATCGTATCCGGGGAAAATATCCGTTACCAGAGGTCCGAGAACGTAGAACGGCGCTTCATGACAGATACGCTTCTGCAATTTCATATTTGCTTCTATTTCGTTCAT
>CANQZR010000013.1 GCA_947628405.1 uncultured Clostridia bacterium | reverse complement strand
AGCGTCATATTGAAAGGAATGTTTTAAAATGCAGTGGACAGGTCTTAACGATCTGAGAGAAAAATATCTCTCGTTTTTTGAAAGCAAAAATCATACAAGAATGGCAAGCTCGTCGCTTATTCCGCACGGCGACAACAGCCTTCTGCTTATAAACAGCGGTATGGCGCCGCTGAAAAAGTTCTTTCTCGGTCAGGAAACTCCTCCGAATGTAAGAGTTACCACCTGCCAGAAGTGTATCCGTACTCCCGACATTGAAAACGTGGGAAAAACGGCGCGCCACGGAACTTATTTTGAAATGCTGGGAAACTTTTCATTCGGCGATTATTTTAAAAAAGAAGCTATTGCTTGGGCGTGGGAGTTCCTGACGAAAGTTCTTGAGATCCCTGCGGACAGGCTCTGGATAACCGTTTTTGAAAGCGACGACGAAGCCGAGCAGATCTGGATGAACGATATCGGCATACCTAAGGAACGTATCAAGCGTCTCGGCAAGAAAGATAATTTCTGGGAGCATGGAAGCGGTCCCTGCGGTCCTTGTTCCGAGATCCATTTTGACAGGGGAGAGGCTTACGGTCCTTTTGAAAGCTTTGAACAGGCAAGTGACAACGACCGTATAATCGAGATATGGAACCTTGTTTTCTCCCAGTTTGACAGCGACGGCAACGGCAATTACGCCGAAATGGCTCACAAGAATATTGACACCGGTATGGGTCTTGAAAGACTTGCCTGCGCAATGCAGGGCGTTGACAATCTTTTTGAAGTGGATACCGTCCGCAATATCATGGACCACATCAGCAGGATCGCAGGCGTAAAATATAAGGAAAATGAAAAGAACGATATTTCTCTCCGTGTTATAACCGACCATATCAGAAGCACTACTTTCATGGTCGGAGACGGCGTAACGCCTTCCAACAACGGCAGAGGATATGTTCTCAGACGTCTTTTAAGGCGCGCAGCGCGTCACGGCAGACTTTTGGGAATAAAAGGACCTTTCCTTTATGAAGTCGTAGATACGGTAATTGCCGAAAATGCAGCCGCTTATCCCGAACTTGAGGAAAGAAAAACATACATTAAAAAGCTTGTAAAGAGCGAGGAAGAAACTTTTGCCAAGACTATCGACAAGGGCATGGATATCCTTACGGAAAAAATGGATTCCGTACTTGCAGCAGGCGGAAAGGTCATCAGCGGTGATGATGCGTTCCTGCTCAGCGATACTTACGGTTTCCCAATTGACCTTACAATAGAGATCGCAGAGGAAAAGGGACTTTCTGTTGATATGGACAGATATCATGAATGTCTTGACGAGCAGAAGAAAAAAGCTCGTGACGACCATAATGCAAAGTCAGGTTCGTCATGGGAGGACGGTTCTCTTGCCGTTGAAACTGCTCCTACCGAATTTACCGGATATTCTTCCATGGAAGAAAAAGCGAAAGTTCTTGCGATATTTGTTGGCGGTGAAAGCGTTCAGACCGCAAACGACGGCGACGAAGCCGTTATAGTCCTTGATAAAACTCCTTTCTACGCAGAAAGCGGCGGACAGGTGGGAGATACCGGCGTTATCAGCGGCGCTATGACTGCATTTGAAGTTTCGGATACAAAGAAGATCCACAGCGGACACTTCCTGCATATGGGCGTTGCTCAGGGAACGGTTTCCGTCGGTGATGAAGTAACTGCTTCCGTTGATAAAAAGCGCAGACGTTCCATAATGAGGAACCATACTGCGGCGCATCTGCTGCAAGCGGCTCTCAGAAAAGTTCTGGGAGATCATGTTCATCAGGCAGGTCAGCTTGTGGACAGCGAAAGAGTGCGTTTTGACTTTTCACACTTTGAAGCCGTTACACCCGAACAGCTCAACGAGATAGAAACCATTATAAACGGCAATATACTGTCGGCAATTCCTGTTGTAACAAACGAAATGCCTATTGCGGAAGCGAGAAAACTCGGCGCAATGGCTCTGTTCGGCGAAAAATACGGCGATATAGTAAGGGTCGTTAACGTTGAAGGAACTTCTATAGAGTTCTGCGGAGGTACTCATGTAGATAATACTTCCAAGTTGGGACTTTTCAAGATAATTTCGGAAAATTCCGTTGCTGCCGGCGTAAGACGTATCGAGGCGGTGACAGGTTCGGGAGTGCTTGCGCTCATAGGCGAATATAAGGATATCATCACAAAGTCGGCACAGGCGATAAAAGCTCCGAATCCCACAGAGCTGGCGGCAAAGTGCGCAGCGGCGGCAGGAGAGGTAAAAGCTCTGGAAAAGGAGATCGCGTCGCTTAAAGGCAAAATTGCCGAAGCACAGCTTGACTCTATTTTTGCCGGAGCAAAGACAGAGGGAAATGTAAGGATAATGACTGCCGTTCTGGAAAATACACAGCCGGACGTTCTAAGGACCATGGGCGACCGGATCAGGGACAAAGCTCCCGATGCGGTCGCGATAATTGCCGCGGTAAACGGAAATTCCGCTTCGGTGATCTGTTCCTGCGGCAAGGACGCTGTTTCCGCAGGCGCGCACGCCGGAAAGATCGTTCAGCAGGTATCTGCCGTAACGGGCGGAAAAGGCGGCGGACGTCCTGACAGCGCCATGGCAGGCGTAGGAGATGTTTCTCTTATCGGAAAAGCTATGGAAAGCGCTGCCGATATAGTCAGAAATGTTATTGGCTGATAATGGAAAGGAGTTTTTTAAATGAGCGATTGTCTTTTCTGTAAAATAATTGCAGGCGAGATACCAAGCACTAAAGTCTATGAGGACGAATATGTATATGCGTTCAAGGATATAAATCCGCTTGCACCGGTACACGTTCTTATAGTTCCTAAGAATCATATTTCCGGAGCTTCGGAGATAACCTCCGAAAATTCCGCTGTAGTTTCAAAAATATTTGAGACGGCAGCCAGGCTGGCAAAGGAACTGGGTATTGCCGAGGACGGTTTCAGGATCGTTACTAACTGCGGAGAACACGGCTGTCAGAGCGTTAAGCATCTGCATTTTCATCTTCTGGGCGGAAAACAGCTTACGGCGGATATGGGTTGATACCGGCTTTTTATGATGTAAGGGGAATGGCGCAATGGTTCGTAAAATGGCTTATATCGGTTCGTTCTGGTTGATAGGTCTTTTTGCGGCGTCATTCCTTTATTTTTCGGTGAATTTTGCGGTCTCGTCATTTTTGGTCATATCGGCTGCTGCGCTGATCGCGATCTATCGGAAAAGATATGTCAGATATGCCGTTTGCATGATAAGCGCGGCTCTGGCAATGTTTCTGTATGGGACATATGATATCCTTGTTTATAGGAATGTAATAAAATATGACGGATGCTATGCAGAGGTAAAAGGCGTGATAACCGGTTATGCCGAACACAGCGGAGATAAATCTTCCTATACGATAAAAGGCGTTATAAACGACGACGTAAGGGCAACGGTCATATGCTATGCAGACAGCGTTTCCGCAGATGTGGGGGACAATATAAAAATTATCGGAAAAGCGGATATACTGTCGGACAGCTATACTTTTCCTGCGGAAACATATTACAGGTCAAAGGGGATCTTTCTTAGGATAAATAACGTCAGTGAAATAAATTATACCGAAGATCACGGCTTTTCTTTGATAAAGCTATCCGATCGGTACCGTAAACATATTATAAGTGTGATAAATTCCGCAATGGACATCAGGGAAAGTTCTCTTATGGCGGCAATGCTTTTCGGCGATAAATCGGATATGGAAAGCTCTGAAAAGACGCTTATGTACAGGGCGGGCATAGGTCATATAATGGCAGTTTCGGGAGTGCATTTAGCTGTTGTGTGTTCATTTTTCGGATACATTATTGATCTGCTCCCGGTGAATAAATATGTCAAATTTTGTATAAAGCTCATACCTGTTTTGTGTTTTTCTCTTCTGGCAGGAATGTCAGTTTCGGTGATACGTTCCGCGGTAATGGTGATAATAGTTCAGGCGGCAGGACTTTTCCGCAGACAGGCGGATACATTTAGTTCACTGGGAACAGCAGTCATACTGCTTACCGTATCAGGACCTTTTGCCGTAAGAGATCCGTCGTTCCTGCTTTCTGTTTCGGGAGTTTTCGGAGCAGGCGTAATGGCGCCGTCGGTGATAAAGTATATTGAGGAGAAACATAAGGCGGGTCCGTTATTAAGATCGGTCATAGTTCCTTTGTGCGTTAATGCAGCTATATTTCCTGCTGCAATAATGTATTTTGATGAATTTTCAGTAATATCTCCCATAACAAATCTGCTGCTTCTTCCGGTATGTGAGATAATATTGATATGCGGAGTTATAGTTACCGTTACAGGTGGGATAGGTATAATAGCCGTGCCGGTGCTTTGGCTTTGCGGTGTGCTTTGCGATATAGTCATAAAAGTTTCCGAGCTGGTCGGAAATATAAACTTTTTGTATATACCGCTCGGGAATGATATTGTAAAAGCGGCTGTGATAACGGGAGCCGCAGTTGTCGTATCGGCTTTTATAATATCGAGAAAATCAGGTATTACAGGGATAGCGGCTGTATGCATATTTATGCTGACAGTATTTTGCGTGAATATATACAGAATTATTCCCGACGATAAGATAACGGTATCGGTATTAAGGAAAGATAATGCTTATTCGATAGTTGTGCATGACAGAAAAAGCGCTGTTATCGCAGATATTAAAGGCGGCGGAAAAACCGCTCCTGATATTGTAAAATATCTTGAAAGGAACGGTATTTACAGGATAAACGCAGTCATAATGAATGACAGCGCAAATACAGCCGTACCCGTGTATAAGGAAAAGCTCAGGCTTTTTGATACGGCTTCATTCTTTATGCCGGAGGAATATTCCGCTTTTGCGGATACAGGTATCGACGGAACTGTTTATAAAGAAAATTCCGAACTGGGATTTTCGGAATATAGCATATGTTTAGGGGATAATGACGAAATAACTTTGAAATACGGGGATATCTCGATAGTTTTTTATCCATACAGAACGGAAAACGATCAGGGATATGCCGCAGAGATAATTTATTCTGAAAATTCTTTTTCTGCTGATAAGGAAACAGCCGCAGGACAGAAAATACATATAGACGATAATTTAAGGTTTTCGATAGATCCTTCCGGCAGCGTAAGCTGCGGAACGGTAGGGTAGAAAGGGTGAAAACATTGGCAGCCGCTTCGGAAAACGATCTTAAACTTGCACTTAAAAACAGGCAGTTTTCAAGGGCGTATTACTTTTACGGCAAGGATACTGCCGCTGTGGAAAACTATAAAAATCATTTTGTTTCCAGAATAGTCGGCAAAGAAAATGAAGATTATAATTTTCATTCTTTTGACGGAAAAAATTTTGATATTGACGCTTTTTCAGACGCCTGTGAGGCTTTGCCGTTCTTTGCGGACAGGGTCTGCTGTGCGGTATGCGATCTTAACGTCGATTCTATGGGAGCGGATATGTTGACGCGGCTTCTGGAAATAACCGAGGATCTTCCCGAAAGTACAACGGTGATATTCTATTATATGTCGGTCGATGTTACGGACGGCAGAAAATATCCTACCGCCAAAAACAAAAAACTGATGGATTCTGTGGGGAAGATCGGCAAGGTCTGCAATTTTGCGCTGAAAACTCCGTTTGTTCTTTCTAAGGAAATAATGGCAAGGGCTTCTGCCGCAGGCTGCGGAATATCAAAGGACGCTGCTATGTTCCTTGCGGAACAGTGCCTTTGCGATATGATGATAATAGGCAATGAACTGGACAAGCTGACTGCTTATGCCGGCGGAAATGAAATAACCGTTGATATGATACGGGAGCTTTCGCCCCGTCAGATAGATACTACGGCTTTTGATCTGGCAAGGGCAATAGCAGGAATGAATGTAAAAGATGCAATGCGGCTTTTTAACGACCTTACGGCGGAAAAGGCGGAGCCTATACCGATACTTTACGCCATATCAGGAAATATGCTTGATCTTTACCGTGCAAGAGCGGCAATATCCTGCCGGAAAACTCCCGAAGATGTCAAAAACGATTTCGGGTACAGCAAAACGCTTTCTTTCAGGGTGGATAATGCTTTCAGGAACGTGCAGAAGATCTCTCTGCCCCACCTGAGGAACTGCATAAAGATACTTGCGGATACAGACGCCGCTCTCAAATCATCAAAAACCGATCCGCAGATACTTCTTGAAGAAGCCATAGTAAAAATGTTGTCGTTAAGGACATAGAAAAGGGGCTTTTTATGCTTAAATTAAAGGAAGCCGTAATAGTTGAGGGGAAATATGACAAGATAAAGCTGTCGTCAATAATAGACGCGGTAATAATACCTACCAACGGCTTCAATATATTCAAAAACCGGGAAACTCTTGAGATCATACGATATTTTGCCGCCAGAACGGGGATAATAATACTTACAGATTCTGACGCGGCGGGATTTAAGATACGCTCTTATATCAAAGGAGCGGTAAAAAACGGTAAAATAACAAATGTTTATATACCTGATATCCTTGGCAAGGAGCGCCGTAAGACCGTCCCCTCCAAAGAGGGGAAACTCGGGGTCGAAGGAATGGAAAAGGAAATTATCCTTTCGGCTTTCCGGAAAGCCGGCATATCAGCCGACGATAAAGAAATTCCTGACGATCCTATAACCCGTCTTGACCTTTATGAGACCGGCTTCAGCGGAGGGAAAAATTCTTCCGAAAAAAGAAAAATGCTGCTAAGGGAGCTTGATCTTCCAGAATTGCTTACGGTGACCGGTATAACGGATATACTTAATACGCTTATGACAAGACGGGAATTTTTTGCTCTTGCCGAAAAAATCAACGGAGGAAAGGAAAACTGACATGGTCTTTTCAAGCCTGACATTTTTATATTTTTTCTTGCCGATAGTGCTTATAATTTATATATTTCTTCCGAATAAGATAAATGTTCCGCTCGGAAGCGAAAGATCGCTGGTGATACCGGCGAGAAATCTGCTTATACTGATAACGGGATTTTTCTTTTATGCGTGGGGAGAACCGTTCTATGTAATTATAATGTTTATTTCAACGCTGATAGATTATACTGCCGGACGGCTGATGAACAAATATGATAATGACCAGAGGATACGCACCGTATGCCTGATAGTTTCGGTCTGCATGAATATTGGTCTGCTGGCGGTGTTCAAATACAGTGATTTTATCTTTGATACCATAAATTCGGTATTCAATTCCCATATTACCAATCCCGTCATACTTGTAAACAGAAAAATAAACGATATCTATAATTTCGGGCTAAGTGAGGACAGAGTCGCGCTGCCGATAGGAATATCGTTCTATACGTTCCAGTCGATGTCATATACGATCGACCTTTATCTGCGCAAGATAAAAGTGCAGAAAAGTCTTATAGGCTTTACTTCATATGTAACTCTTTTCCCACAGATAGTTGCGGGACCGATAGTACGCTATGAGGACGTGGCGGCTGAGATCGAGGACAGAAAGGTAAATATCGGCAAAATAAGCGAGGGTATCGCAAAATTTTCAAAAGGACTGGCAAAAAAAGTCCTTCTTGCCAATAATATAGGCATTATATGGACGGAAGTAAAGGCTATGGATTATACGCAGATCAGCGCGGCAACGGCATGGCTGGGAATACTTGCGTTCACGTTCCAGATATACTTTGACTTTTCGGGATATTCTGATATGGCTGTAGGTCTGGGTAAAATGCTGGGCTTCAACTTCCCGAAAAACTTCGATCACCCGTATATGTCAAAAAGCGTAAGCGAGTTCTGGAGACGGTGGCATATAACTCTCGGAACATGGTTCAGGGAATATGTTTATATTCCCTTGGGAGGAAACCGGAAAGGTATGGCAAAAACCCTCCGCAACCTGCTTATCGTGTGGGGACTGACCGGTCTGTGGCACGGCGCAAGCTGGAATTTCGTCATATGGGGACTTTATTACGGCGTTCTGATAATCATTGAACGGATAGGCTTCGGAAAGATACTTGAAAAGCTGCCAAAGGCGGTAAGCATGGCATATACTTTCCTTGCGGCTGTTTTCGGCTGGGTGCTGTTTGATACGGATACTATCGGAAAGGCGTGGCAGTTTTTCAAAGCCATGTTCGGAGCAGGCGGCAGCTTTGCCGACAGTACGGCTAAATATATCCTTTCGTCAAACGTACTGATATACGTTATATGTATATTTGCGGCTACGACACTTTTTGGAAATCTTATGAAATTCTTTAAGAAAAAGAAAAAGCATATCTATGAATATGCTGTTCCGGCAGCGGTCATATGCGTGCTTTTCCTGTGTACGTCATATCTTGTTGACGCAAGCTACAATCCGTTCCTGTATTTCAGATTCTGATGAAAGGAGATATTCCGCAAATGAAAATAAAAAAGGGAAAAAGAATAAATATCCCGGATCTTATTACCTGTATCGCGTTTTTTGCGGTGCTGATATTCATGGCGTTAATGACGGTAATACTTCCAAAACAGGATTTTCTGGAAATGGAGAACAGCTATGCGGAAAAATTTCCCGAATTATCCGCAAAGTCGGTATACAACAGGTCTTATATGAATAAAATGGAAAAATATATTTCCGATCATTTTGCCGGCAGGATAAGCTGGATAAAGGGACGTACGATCCTTGAAACATCTCTCGGAAAAAACGAAAGAAACGGTATTTATATTCTTGATGACCGTCTTGTGGAAAAGATCCCTGAGCCGGACTATTCTTCTGCAGATAAGGCGATCGCCGCTATAAATAAATTTGCCAAAGAGCATGATGTTCCCGTATTTGCAATGATAGTTCCCACATCTGCGGAAATTTACGCTGATGAACTTCCCGAAAATGCTCCTAATGCGGATCAGAAAGAATTTATAAACTATGTTTACCGCGGACTGGACAGGTCGGTGAATACTATAGATGTATATCAGACAATGCTTTCAAACCGTGATGACTACATTTACTACAGGACCGATCATCACTGGACGACAAAAGGCGCTTACCTTGCTTATGCCGCAGCAGGAAAGAAAATGGGCTACGACCCTGTTCCTCTGGAAATGTTTGATATAGAACACGCAGGGATAGATTTTATCGGAACGTTTTATTCAAAGGCTCTTTATGACGGCGTTGAAAAAGATACTCTTGACTTTTATCACCTTCCGGGCGGATATCCTGTAACAGAGGTGGATATTACCGAACACTTCGGCGAAGAGCCTGAAGTTTACGGCAGTATGTATTTCAGGGAATATCTTGACGTCAAGGATAAATATTCTGCATTCCTCGGAAGTAACGTGCCTATCGTTGATATCAGGACCGGGTGCGAAGGGGGAAGGCTTCTTATAATAAAGGATTCCTATGCTCACTGTTATGCGCCGTTCCTGACCCAGCACTATTCCGATATAACTCTTGCGGATATGAGATATATAAATATATCTCTCGATAAAGTGATAGATACGAGCGGATACGATCAGGTACTGATACTGTATAATGCATCGTCCTTTATGACGGATACCGATATCCGCAAACTGGGTTACTGATAACGGATCCGTGCTGTTTCATTAAGTGACGAATTTCCGTAAGCTGCATAAACTGAATTAACGGGCAATATCGGTTTATGCGGCGGAAGTGGCATTTATATGCCCGTAGGGGAGCTTCTGCACAAAAGTGTAGATTTGGTATGCTTGTATAATCATAGATTTGGTCAAATGTCATATTTTTGGCATTTGACCTTGATTTTTTTTACAGGATAATGTATAATTAAACATAGGTATGCAATGATTTTGGATCAGTGCTTTCGGGAGGTCTTATTTTTGGAAAACGTAATTATTTCGGCATCTGTACTTAGTGCGGATCTCTGCGAACTCGGCAGGGATATCAGACGGGCAGAAGAGGCAGGCTGCCGGTATATACACTTTGATGTTATGGACGGTATGTTCGTGCCTAATATAAGTTACGGGATACCCGTTCTGGAGTCAGTTTCAAAAGCCGCAAAGGGAGTTCTTGACGTTCACCTGATGATAACCGATCCGATAAGATATATAAAGGCTTTTGCAAAAAGCGGAGCGGATATAATAACATTCCATTTTGAAGCCTGCAATGATGTAAAGGCTGTTATTGATGAGATACATTCCTGCGGAAAGAAAGCCGGGATAGCAATAAAGCCTGCAACTCCTGCTTCCGTGCTGGGACCTTATATCGAAATGTCGGACATGCTCCTTGTTATGACCGTGGAACCCGGATTCGGCGGTCAGGGGTTCAATTATGATATGCTGCCGAAGATCGCCGATCTGAAAAAAATGATCTCTGAAAGGAACGCTGATGTTCCCATACAGGTAGACGGCGGAATAAACGATGTGACCGCAGGTCTTGTTAAAGAAGCAGGCGCAGAGATACTTGTTGCCGGGTCTTATCTTTTCAAGGCGCCGGATATGAAAGAAGCAGTAAAAAAACTGATCTGATGCGCAGAATATTACCGGATATCTTCGGAAGGAGGACAAGATGTTTTCACATGATGAAAAGACGGAAACGTCAATGATGACGGATATGCTTATAGTATTGCTTGTCCTTGCGGCGGTATCCGTTTATTATTATGGGTTAAGGGCAGCGATAATTATAGTTCTTACATCGGCAGTATGCTGCATTACCGATCTTATTTGCATAAAAATGCGGAAGAAAGAAGTAAAGCTATCCGATATTTCCGCTTTGCTGACCGGGCTTATGCTTGGTCTGATGATGCCGGCGTCTGCTCCTTATTTTGCGGCGGTAGCTGCGGCGGTGTTTGCAATAGCTGTGGCAAAGCAGGCATTCGGCGGACATGGCTGCGAGATATTCAATCCGGCAGCTGTAGGATTTTTATTCATATCGCTTTGCTTTCCCGATAATGTACTTACATACCCGGGATATTCAAATACCTTTACGGGAATACCGCTTGATTCTCTTGTTCCGTCGGACGTATTGTTAAGACCTTCCATGGAAAGGATATTTATTGTAACAGGTTCTTCGCCGGCGTCTCTTCTTGATCTGCTGGTGGGAAAATTTTACGGCCCTATGGGAACGGGAGTGCTTGTTATCCTTGTGGTAGCCGCTGTATTCCTTATTTTAAGACGTACCGTTTCGGCGATAGCATTGCTTGCCGAAGCAGTGGTCTCCGGGACGGCAGTTTTTATACTAAGCGGATTTGACCTGCTTTCGGTAGTTTGCTTTTTTGCCGGAGGAATGACGCTTTTCGGAATGATATTCCTTTCCTGTGAGTACAGCACGGTGCCAAAAACAAAAAGTTCGCGGCTTCTGTACGGTGTGCTTGTGGGTGGGCTGACGGTGCTTCTGCATTATTATTCCAAAACGGAAAATGCCATATTATATGCGGTGATGATCGCAGCGCCTCTGGGAATAGAACTGGACAGACGTGCGCTTTCATTTGCGGAAATGCTGAATAAAAAAGGAATATTTTCAAAAAACAACCGATCGGTCAGACATATGCAGGAAACTTTGGATATACTTGAAAAAAATGACGAGGAGAAATAAACCGTGGCACAGATACCGGCGGAGAGCAGCAATAAAAATATCATATTCAACGCGTTGCTGAAGCGAAACCCTTTGCTTGTAAGCGGCATGGTCATTGCTCCTGCGGTAATGACGGCAGACAGCCTTTCGGGCGCGGCAACGCTTGCGGCGGCGTTTTCGATAATAACGTTTTTCACGCTGCTGATATCGTCTTTTGTCCCTAAAAGAATAGTTTACGCGGTCAGGATAATAATGTATGCTTTTATCGGAGCATTGGTGTATGTTCCTGCGGCTATAGCGTTAAAATATTTTATTCCTGATGCAATAGACAATATGGGGATATTTTTTCCGCTGCTGATAATAAACAGTTTTATCATTTCAAGATCCGAATCTATATTTTTCCTTGAAACAAAGGGAAAGATGATGCTTGACATAATATTCTGCATCATAGGCTATGACGCGGCGGTGATACTTTTCGGCATAATAAGGGAGATCATAGGTTCGGGAACGGCAAACGGAAAGATCATAGGAATGCCGCTGGTATTTTCCGCTTTTTCTGAACCGTTCGGCGGATTTATACTTATAGGCATAATGGCTGCTTTGCTAAGGCTGCTTATGCTTATTATTAAAAAAATCGGACAGAAATAGCATAAATTCACATAGAAGGAGTATACTTGTGGAATTTGTAAAGAATATATTGTTAGTTGCGTTTACATCTGTCATAATTGAAAATACTGTGTTTTCACGGGTCTTGGGAACAAGCACGCTGATCCTTGTGGCAAAAAACAGGAAGAATATTTTCGGTTTCGGACTAAGCGTAACATATATAACGGCAGTAGTCAGCGTGCTGACATATTTTGTGGGAAAATTATTTGACCTTAGCGGAAATTCATATATATATATCCCTCTTGTGTACATACTTATACTGGGAGTTGTATATATCCTTACGCTCCTTTGCCTGTGGAGGTTTGCGGTAACACTTTTTGTAAAAATAAGGAAATATATCCATATGTCGGCATTCAACTGTGCAGTTCTGGGCGCTATGTTCATTATATCGGAATACTGTGAAACATTTACAGATTATCTTGTTCAGGGCATAGGCATAGGTCTGGGATTTGTTCTGGCTGTATACATGACCTCGATAGTTTATGACAGGGTATATTCGGAAAAGGTTCCGTATTCTTTCAGAGGATTTCCTTTGCTGATGATATATATAGGGATACTTAGCATGGCTTTCTGGGGATTTTCCGGTCATATAGCTAACTATTGAAAGGAATGAGATCATATGTCCGTAAAAGGCGGAAGAAAAATATACCGGGCAAGCACAAGCTACAGAAAACGAAAAGCCCGTAAAGCCGCAAAGATCTTTTTTGTTATATTGCTTCTGGCGGCGATAGTTTTTCTGGGCTATTGTGTAGCTCGTCCTGTGATAGAATATCTTTCGGACAAAAACGGTGAAAGCGCTTCGGCTTCGGATAATGCACCGTGGACGCCTCCCGCCGTTCCGGATGATGACGAACAAATTCAGGAAAATGATGCAAATGATGATAAAGTCCGGGAGAAAGATACGGAAGAAGATCAAACGGAAGATGATGTAAACGGCTTTTCTGCCTACAGGCTTCCAGTGTCGGCGTTAAGTTCGCCGGACGCCCTTACGGAAGCATTGTCATATGCAAAGGAAAGCGGTTATACCGCTGTAATAGCCGTTCTGAAAGACGAGGGCGGAAAGATATATTATAATACTGCCTCCGATATGGCAAAAAGCGATGAAACTGCCATTGTGGGAACTATGTATGCCGGTCAGATATGCTCAATGATAAACGCGGCAGGATTTACTCCCATAGCCGAGATAAATCTTCTTGAGGATAACAACCGTTACGGAATGAACAGGGACGGTTCATATCATCTTCTAAGCGATAATTCGGCTTGGCTCGACAATGCTCCTGCCAAGGGAGGAAAACCGTGGCTGTCTCCGTTTGACCCTGATACCCAGAGCTATGCGGAGTTCCTTTCAAATGAAGCGGCTTCATCAGGTTTTGAATATATAGTATTTGACGGACTTGTTTTCCCATATTTCAGAAATTCCGACCTGAATTATATAGGAGATATTGTAAAATCGCCAGAACGTTACAAGGCTCTTATAAATATTGAAAATATTTCCGCAGATATTGCGGTGAAAAATACTTCCGTACCGATCGTTATGATATCGGCAGGGGATATCCTCAGCGGCAAAGCGGAGGTGTTCAAGCCTGATGAACTTGCCGCTGGAATGATAGCCGTAAGCTATATCCCGTCCGAAATGGAGGGCACGGCGGTAATAAACGGTCAGGAAGTTGCCGTTTCCGAACTTGCGGCATATGATCGGGCAAAAGCCGTTCTTGGCGAGATAAAACGTCTTTCCGGAGAAGGAAAGATCATTGTTCCCGTTATAAGGCAAAGTGATTTCAGCCAAGCTGATTTCAGCGAGATAATCAAGGCGGCAATGGATCTGGGAATGGATTCTTATATAGTTATGTGATGATTTTATGTTGAAACGGATACAATTCGGTAACAAGAGATTACAATTTGGTTTTTAGTATTAACAAAAGTTTTTATTTGTGGTATAATTTGATAGGACAAAATATTTTACTGCGGCGAAAGGAGGATATGTCCGCAAGGGCATACATGGATATGGCAAATAATTCTGAAGAAAGATATTCTGAAAATCCTAAAAAGAAAAAAAGAAAAAAGAAAAAAGTCAATCCGATAAAGAGCTTTTTTGTAATACTTGGAACGACGATACTTTCTCTTTTCCTTATCGTTATAATAACAGGTTCGATAATAGCGGCTGTACTTACGGTATATGTTCTGCAATTTGCCGATCAGGGAGGACCTATTTATATAGGTCTTGAGGATATGGATCTGGACTATACTACGTTTATATACGCTTATGATAAGGACGATTCCCTTGTGGAACTGGCAAGCATAAGCAGGAATGCGGACAGGATCCCCGTTTCTATCGACAGGATACCACAGCACGTTCAGGACGCTTTTGTCTACACCGAGGACGAGCGTTTCTATGAACACGCAGGCGTTGACTGGAAACGTACATTTACCGCTTTTCTTAACGATATACTGCATTTCCTCGGCGGACGTCAGGGCGGTTCTACTATCACCCAACAGCTCGTAAAGAACGTTACCGGAGATGATGACGCTCAATGGGACAGAAAAATGCGCGAAATTTTCCGTTCCGCACAGCTTGAAAAATACTGTACAAAGTCTGATATTCTTGAAGCCTATCTGAACTATATCGGCTTCGGCGGAAGCGCTGCAGGCATACAGGCGGCGTCTCTGAAATATTTTGGAAAGGACGTTTCCGAGCTTACCATTGCCGAGGGAGCCTGCCTTGCGGCTATACCAAAGAACCCCGAAAATTACAATCCCTTTGCAAAAGGCAAGATAGACGAAGAAACAGGGGAGTTCAAAACAGGTCTTGAATATAACACCGAACGTAAGGAGACCGTTCTCTGGCAGATGTATAAAAACGCCTGCATTTCCAAAAAACAGTATGAAGAAGCTCTTGCGGAAAAGGTAGTTTTCCGCGATCCTAACGCCGAAAGCGATGAGGACGTGAGCAGCGGCGAAGAAAACAGCTGGTTCGTTGAAATGGTGATTTATGATGTTGTTTCGGATTTTCAGGAGCTTTACGGACTGACTCAGAAAGAAGCAAGCGATAAACTTTATAACGGCGGTTATAAAATTTACACTACCGTTGACCTTGATATCCAAAAAGCCGTTGAAAAAAAGTATAACGACTACTCTACGTTCTCCGAAACGGTCCTTTCCGATCCACCCCAGTCTGCTTTTATCTGCATGGATTACAACGGAAACATCAAAGCTGTAGTAGGCGCTATCGGAGAAAGGTCAAGGAACAATGACTGGAACAACGCTACACGTTCGGTGCGTTCTCCCGGTTCCTGCATAAAACCGATAACCTCTTACGGCTACGGAATGGAATATGACTATTATACATGGTCTACCATATTTATAAACAAGCCTCTTGAGGACGAAATAATTGATGAAGAGACGGGACTTCCCCGTAAATGGCCGTATAACTACAATTCAAAAACATGGGATTACGGCGGATATTTCACATTTCAGGCTTTGCAGAGGTCGCTGAACACCATTCCCGCACAGCTTATTGAAAGAGAAACTCCGCAGGCGGTATTTGAATTTTTGCAGAACCGTTTCCAGATAACAACTCTCAAAGCCCAGGATGCGGATATAGCTCCGCTTTCCGTAGGAGCGCTTACAGACGGTCTTACGCTCAGGGAACTTGTTGCAGCATATCAGCCTTTCGGAAACGGCGGAAAATATTATTCTCCTACCTCATATACGGAAGTTGTGGACGCCAAGGGCAGGACGGTTCTTCAGCATAAATATACGCCGATACAGTCTATCAGCAAGGAAAGCGCATATGTAATGAACAAGCTGATGCAGACCGTTATTGAAGGTCCTAACGGAACAGGACGTGCCGCCAAGCTGATAAATACTCCGCTTGTGGGCAAAACAGGTACTTCACAGGATTGGCACGACCTTTCATTTGTCGGCTGCACTCCTGATTATGTAAGCGGCGTGTGGTACGGTTATGTTACACCTAAAGAAGTTCCTACGGGAACATATTACAGCTCATCACAGGTCTGGAAGAATGTTTTCGGCGACATTGCAGAAGCGGAGGAAGGAAAAGAATTTCCCGAATGTCCCGAAGTACAGGAGCTTTATTACTGCACAAAAACCGGACTTATTGCCAGCGGTACCTGCCCTACAGGCTCTACTGGATATTATAAGAGTACAAATATCCCCGAAGTATGTTCCGGAAATCATCAAGAGGAAAAAGAAGAGGAAGAAGAAAAATCTGCCGAAGCATTTGACCTTGGTGTTCTTGCAGTCGTTCCATAATAGTATAAAGGAGATCAAGCATGACGCTCAGAATGGTATGTCCATGTCATTTCGGCTTGGAAAGCACACTTAAATTTGAAGTTTCGCGTATAGGCGGACAGGATATTTCCGTTTCTGACGGAAGAGTGTCCTTTTCCGGAGGATATGACGTTCTTGTAAGGGCAAATCTGTGGCTTTCCACAGCGGAAAGAGTGCTTATACAGCTTGCGGAATTTGACGCGGTAACATTTGAAGAGCTTTTTCAGGGCGTAAAGAATATCCCTTTCGAGGACTTTATAGGAAAGAACGATAAATTCCCGGTAAAAGGATATTCGCTTAATTCAAAGCTGCACAGCGTTCCCGATTGCCAGTCGATAGTAAAAAAGGCTGCCGTTGAACGTCTTAAAAGCAAGTATGGCATAAGTTATTTTGAAGAGACCGGAGCAATGTTCAAAATACAGTTCAGTATTCTTAAAGATCATGTTACCGTTTGCATCGACAGTTCCGGAGCAGGTCTGCATAAACGCGGATACCGCCGCAATTCAAATGCCGCTCCGATAAAGGAAACTCTTGCGGCGGGGATAGTCGATCTTGCAAGGGTACGAGAGAACAGTATTGTCTGCGATCCGTTCTGCGGAAGCGGTACATTGCTTATCGAAGCGGCTTATAAGGCAATGAATATCGCTCCGGGGATACGCAGGCGGTTTGTGTCAGATGAATGGGGGATGATCGACAAGGCAATATGGTCGGAGGAAAGAGCAAAGGCGTTGGATTCCATAAAAAAAGATACGGATTTTTTTGCATACGGTTATGATATAGACCCTGAAAGCGTGGCACTTTCCATAGAAAACTGCCGTAAGGCAGGTATACAGAAGCGTGTTGCGATATCACAGGCAGATATCAGCAGCTATGTAAATAAAAAAGATATTATCACTATATGCAATCCGCCTTACGGAGAGCGTATGCTTGAGTTAAAGGAAGCGGAAAAGCTGTATACGGTCATGGGAAAGCGGTTCAGCGCTGACCGGGAAAGTCCGTGCTATATAATTTCTCCCCATGAAGAATTTGAAAAATTTTTCGGCAGGACTGCCGATAAGCGCAGAAAACTTTACAATGGCATGATAAAATGTCAGCTTTATATGTATTTCAAATAATAAAGTCCTTGATATTTATTCAAGGACTTTATTTCTTTTATTGTCTTATGTGTATGCCTTGGGATTCAATAAAATCTTCAAGATCTTCCTTGGCTTCTTCAGCCCATGAAGTTTCATCAGGCATAAGATTGTGCTTGTCACCGTTTGTCTTTGTGATCGCTTCGGAGTCCTTTTCTTTCTCCGGAACGGGTCTTTTGGTATCTTTCATAATATCATTCCTCCATTTGGACTATGCGGATATGTATTCTTCAATAGGACCTATGCTTGTGATAATGTCGTATATGTAAAATATCGTAATGACTATCATGCTCCATGAAGTGATAAGAATGGGCAGGGTACGCTTTTTGTGATGTTCGGTATATGGCGGAAATTTGATGTTTCCCTTTAAAAATGATGTGAGCAGAACGATTATGCCGATAATGAAAAATACCGGTATGCAGACTATATTTATCACAGAAGCGGCAGTCTCGTCAAAATATTCCGCTAACGTAGGAATGGAAGCAATAGTATTGTTTACCATATGACATATTATCGACGGTACGATAGAACCCGTTTTCAGCGTTATCATTGCAAGCGGTATCCCAAGAAGGAAACCAAGTATCATCTGATACGGATTCCCGTGCATCAGCCCGAATATAAGCGCCGAGAAAAATATAGCAAATCTTCCGCTTACCTTTGCGGCTTGCCTAAGAACTATACCTCGGTATATCAGTTCTTCTCCTATCGGAGCAAGTATTACAGAAGATATAATATCTATCGCATATGCTTTCGGGTCGTGCTCAATAACATAATCCATGCCCATGACTTCCAGCCCGTGAGATTCAAGCGCCGACATTATGAACATGGAACATATCAATGATACCTGCTGAAAACACAGCACGATAAGTATGTATCTTACTAACTCTCCCGTATCAATTCGGCTTGTGTTGAAAAGTTCTTTAGGCTTGTATTTTGTTATTGCACAGTAAAATGCAAATATTATCATTGCCGCTATCGCCGGAAATCCTCCGCCGATAAACACAAGCCAGAAATCCATTATAGTCTCGCCGTCCTCATTGTATAGGATCTCATGACCAAATGCAAAATAAATGGCATATCCTGCTATACAAACTATTTCTATCAGTATGTACAGCGACAAGAGCGTCAGACCTATGGCATTATAATTTTTGCGTATCTTTCTTTTCTCGTCAGGAGTAACATAGTCCTGCGGAAAGTAGTACGGATATTGGGACTGCGGCGGTGTGCTGCCGTATTGCCCGTAATTATACATTATGTAAAAACTCCTTTCAGATATAACGGATAACGGAAACCACCCTGCCGATAATTTCACATTCGTCAACGATTATCGGATCCATAGTATCATTTTCCGGCTGGAGCCTGTAATGTCCGTTTTCTTTGTAGAACGTCTTTACAGTGGCTTCTCCGCCGTTTACCATAGCGGCAACTATCTCGCCGTTGTTTGCATACGGGGTCTTTTCGATAACTACGATATCTCCGTCAAGTATAGCGGCGTTTATCATGCTTTCGCCCCGTACTTTAAGGGCGAACAGTTCTCCGGAATAGTTCTTGTTTTCGTGAAAATTGATATAATCGGTTATATCCTCCACCGCTGTAATGGGCTGACCGGCAGTTATTGTACCTACAAGAGGGATCTTTACGGCTCCCTTTCCCGATAGCTTTATCGCCCTGTTGCAGCCGTCCGCTTTGTCAAGATATCCTTCAGCGACAAGAGTGTTTACATATCTTGCTGCCGTAGACGTTGAGCGGATATTGAGAGCCGCACATATTTCGCGTATGGAAGGAGCAAAGCCGTCCTCCATTCTTTCCTTGATGTACTCAAACACGCGTTTTTCCTTGTCGTTCATCAGAACCATCCTTTCGATCACTTGTTTTTTTCTTCCAGAAGTTTTAAGATACGCCTTGATACTTTGTTGACATCTCCGCAGCCGAGAGTGATCACCAGATCGCCGGCTTTGGCATTTTCCGAAACATAACGTGCTGTAAGTTCAAAATTTGCGTCGTGTTCTTCTTCGTCAAAATAAATGCTGCCGGGGATCTTATCCGCAAGCGCTTTGGTGTGTATACCGGAAATGTTCTTTTCCCGTCCTCCCATTATTGCGGTGAGAACTACGATATCCGCTGTTGAAAGGGCTTTTGCAAAGTCGTCCAGCAGAAGTTCCGTTCTTGAGAACGTAAACGGCTGGTGTACCGCCCATACGCGGTCAAATCCGAGGGACTTTGCGGTTTTAAGCGTAACGGCTATTTCGGCAGGGTGGTGGGCATAATCGTCAACAACTGTTATGCCGCCGGCTTCTCCGTATTTTTCAAATCTTCTTCCTGCACCGTGAAACGTTTCCAGACCCTTTTCGATCCCTTCCGGAGACGCTCCTGCGCCGTAAGCGGCTGCCGCAGCGGCAACGGCGTTTACTATATTATGTTCTCCGGGAATATTCAGCACGGCGTCACAGAACGCTTTTCCGTCATGCATTATGGTAAATTCTGTGCGCATAGCGCCTGTTTTGCATATATTTGCCGGATACCAGTCATTGGATTCAGAACGTCCGAAAGTTATTATTTGTTTACCAGAAATGCCCTCAACGGCTTTCATGGAATTGTTGTCATCACCGTTGATAATAACGGCATTGGCGGCATTCTCGCAGAATTTGCGGAATGACTTTATGATATTGTCAAGATTTTTGAAGTAGTCAAGATGATCTTCATCAACATTCAGCACTACCGCAGTTCCTACGGAAAGATTAAGGAAGTGATCCTGAAATTCACACGCTTCGCAGACCATAGTGCCGCTTTTTCCTGCTATTCCGCTGCCGTGTATCAAAGGGAGCTTTCCGCCGATAACAGCGCTTATATCCATATCCTGCATAACAAGTATCTGGGTTATCATGGAGGTCACGGTGGTTTTGCCGTGCGTGCCGCTTACACATACGGTGTTTTTATGGAGTTCCGTGATGATACCGAGCAGTTCGCTGCGCTCAAGAACGGGCACGCCGCTTGCTTTGGCGGCAATAAGCTCCGGATTATCGGGAAGAATGGCTGCCGTATGGACGATCAGGTCAGCGCCGGTTATATTTTCGGCTTTCTGACCGAGAAAGACTTCTATTCCCATATCTCTTACGGCTTTAAGCGTTTCCGTTTCGTTGTTATCCGAACCGGTAAGAAAATATCCCAGAGAATGAAGTATCTGCGCAAGGGGATACATACCGCTTCCGCCTATCCCGATAAAGTGGATATGGCGTTTCCCGTTCAAAATTTGTTTATCCAAAATACACACCTCACATGGTTTTGATTAAGAAATAATTAAGAATCATCTGCTATAATAATATTCGTTGATATACATAGTATTGGTGAAATTTTATTTTTAATACTGAATAAATTACCATAAAACATTCAATAATATGTATGTAAGCTGTATATCACAAATGTCAATTATCAAGGAGGACGTTTCAATGAACATCACTGACATTAAAATCAGGAAAATTATCCCCGATGGCAGACTTCGTGCAGTAATTTCCATCACCATCGACAATATGCTTGCCGTACACGACATAAAGGTCGTACAGGGCGATGAGAGATTGTTCGTAGCAATGCCGAGCAGGAAAGATGAGAGCGGTATTTTCAGAGATATCGTTCACCCCATTTCTCCGGAAGCCCGTAAGCTCGTAGAGGACGAGATCCTCGACGCATACACCCGTCATATTGAGCAGATGCAGGCTGAAGCTGAGGCAGAGGAAGCCGGACTTTAATGGATCTGGCGTCGATGATGAGATGATTTTTTGGCAGCTCCGTTTATAACGGGGCTGTCACTTTTATTTTCCGAGTATGCGTGCGGCTTTAAGGATAGCGCACTGGGTCTTTGCATCTGGTAGCTCGTTGTTCATTACCATTTCAACTGCGTCCTCTATTTTTACTTTTATAACGTCGAGAAATTCATCTTCATCAAGGTGCTGCTTGTCAAAGGAAAGACCCGTTGCAAGATACATATGAATTTTTTCGGTAAGATATGCAACGGACGGATAGCACACTCCAAGATATTCAAATTTTTCGCAGGTAGCTCCGGTCTCTTCTTTAAGTTCCCTCAGACCGGCTGCACGGTGATCTTCGCCGAACTCGAGTTTTCCTGCCGGAAGCTCGGTAAGCACCGTCTGGAACGGATATCTGAACTGTTTCACCATAAGTATTTCTCCGTTATCGGTCACTGGAACTATGCACACTCCTCCGGGGTGGATAACAAGTTCACGGTTGACGATCTCGCCGTTTTCCAGTTCGGCGCGGTCTTTTTTTACTTTTATTATTTTACCGTCGAAGACAGGTTCTGAAGCTACTGTTGTTTCAAAAAGATGCATAGTTGCCCCTCCAAATAAAATTTATTAACACAACAAATGTTCTATTTAATTTATTATAGCATATTAATAATCATTTAACAAGGGCTTTTTCACATTTTTTTGCTTTTTTTATTAAAAAAATTGGAAAAGCCCTTGTAAAAAAGAAGATTTTGAATTATAATAAATATATCTGATGTCTGAATGAAAGGAACTTTAAATGAGTACAAGCAAATTAAAGGGATTATTTGATAAGTTAAATGATACTGAAGTAAAAATAAATTACAGACATAGATCCTTGATGACAGAAAAAAGTTTCTATATTTTTGCATTCTGTGTGCCAATAGTTATATTATTGATAGCATATGCCATATTTGGTATGTATCCTTTTGGAAATAAGTCTGTACTTATTTCAGATATGAAAAGTCAATATGTAAACTATTATTTAAATTTCAGAGACGCATTGCTGGAAAACAGGAGCATATTCTATAGCTGGAGCAGGAATCTTTCCGGTGGAATGTTCGGCATATACGCTTATTATATGGCGAGTCCGTTTATGCTGATTATCATTCTGTTTCCGCGCTCAATGATAGAATTGTCAGTCATGGTCATGCAGCTGCTGAAGATAGGAACATCTTCGGTAACAATGGGCTGTTATCTTCGCAAGTCACAAAATTTAAATGTATATTCTTCTCTTACATTTTCACTGCTGTACAGTCTTACCGCTTATTCAGTGGTAAACATGATTAATTTGATGTGGCTCGACGGGATGATATATCTTCCGCTGATATGTCTGGGCATCGAAAAATTGGTCGATAATGGTAAAACCCTTTTGTTTATAATATCACTTACACTTCTTTTTGTTGCGAATTTTTATATTGGCTGGATGGCGGTTATATTCAGCTGCCTGTATTTCATTGCGTATTTATTTTTTATATCCGAAAAATATTGCTCACATAAAATTAAAGACTTATTAACACAAGGTGGAAAGTTTGCCCTGAGTGGTATTCTTGCGGCTGTCTGTTCGGCATTGATATTAATACCGGTATATCATAGTCTTAGTCTTGGAAAGCTCGATTTTGGGCAACAGGATTATACTAAAATTGTAAAATTTGATTTTATTGACATTTTTTCTTATTTTTTGCCAAATACATATGATACTGCCAAACCTGTAGGTTCTCCTGAAATATACTGCGGAGTATTTACTATTATCCTTGTGGCACTGTTTTTCTTTAACAATGGGATCAACCTGCGCAAGAAGATCGGTTACGGTATTCTTGTACTTATAATGATATTGTCAATGTATTTTTATTGCATTGATATCATATGGCACGGATTTTCTGAACCTGTCTGGTTCAATTACCGTTATGCATTCATGCTGTGCTTTTTGCTTATTGCAATGGCGGCAAGGTCATTTGAAAGAATAAAGGAAGTAAGTATAAAAAAGATAGCCCTTGTGTTTGCGGTAATTGTTCTGTATGTGTTTATACTTGATAAGACTGATGAATTTTTTGTCTATGATGATGACAAACATCCTGAAAGAATATATGATGTAATGTCTACGGTCTGGTTTACTGTTGTTTTGTCTTTTGCTTACATGATAATACTTTACATTTGCCAAAAAGATCGTAAAAAATTTGATTTAAAAAAATTATTATGTTTTGTTGCAAGTATCGAAATGATAATATCTTCTTCCGTAACATTAAATAAGATAAATATTGATTTAAAATATTCAACATATGGAAGCTATACAAAAGAAATTTTGCTTGGAAAAGATACGGTCGATCAGATCTATGATATGGACAATGGCGTTTACAGAATAGAAACACCAAATGATGACCTTGGTAAAGTCAATAACAGTATGGCTTATGGTTCATTCGGAGTTGCAAATTCAAGCTCAATGCTGAACAGCCGTGTGTTGAAATTTTTAAAATCTATAGGGTTTAATCAAGATGGACATTATACTTTTTATAGCGGCGCCACATATGTGTCAGACGCAGTTTTAGGTATAAAATATGTTATGGAAAATGAAAATTCTGAGTATGATACTGCTGATTTATTAGCTCTATTTGGCTTAGAAGGCGAATCTTTAGATTATAGGCATTATGATAATGAGGTATTAAAAAATAACAATAACGATAATATCATACACGTTTATGAAAACCCTTATGCGCTTCCCGTGGCTTTTGCGGCTGACAGCTCTGCTGCAAATGTGAAATTTGAATCAATGGACGATCCGTTTGAAAATCAGAACAAGCTGCTTTCGGCTCTTATTTCCGATAAGGAACAGGATTTTTTCAAGCGTATCAGCTTTGATGATATTGCAGCAGAAAATGCAGTATGTATGGGGTATGCAGACCATATAAAATATAAGGGAATTACAGAGGAAAGCGATGTTTCGGTAACATTTAAGTTTACCGCTCCTACAAATGATATGCTTTATATGTATATGCCGTCTGATTATCCAAGAAGCGGTATAGGATTATGGCTGAATGATGAATATCTGGATAGATATTATTTAACCGGAGATTATACTATAAAGCAAAATATTGTTACTCTTGGCAGACATGAGGGAGAACAAATAGATCTGAAAATAAAAACTGCAAGTATGCCTGTTGTGTCAACTTCTTATGAATATGCTGCTTCGGAAAGAAACGAAGTTATATTCAAAGACAATTATGTTTATTACCTTGATGAGGAAAAATTCGTCAGTGCAGTAGATGAGCTGAAAAAATACCCATTAAATATTGATTATTTTAAAGAAGATCATATTAAAGGAACGATTACTTCACCCAAAGACGGCATAATGTTTACAAGTATCCCTTGGGAACCGGGCTGGACTATATATGTTGACGGTGTAAAAACAGAGCCGGTAAAACTTTTTGATGCTTTGATAGGAGTTCCCCTTAATGAGGGAACACATAATATTGAAATGAGATTCTTCCCATATGGTTTGACAGAAGGTATAATTGTGTCTGTTATCGGTGTAATAATTGTGATCTTTATTGCTTTAAAAGAGCGAAAAAATAACTCATAATAATGAACGGAGGTTTACCCTTGGAACACTCAAAGCTATCACGGCAGTTTGGCATAAAGTCATTCTGTATGAATAAAAGGCTTTATCTCTTTGCTTTTTTCATACCTATGATCGTATTGCTGGTGTCATATTTGTTTTTCGGATTATATCCGGTAAAAGACCAGTCGGTACTGGTCCTTGATCTGAACGGTCAGTATGTTTATTATTTTGAGAACCTGAGAGACGCTTTCTGGGGGAACGGCAGCTTTTTAAACAGCTGGAGCAGAAATCTTTCCGGCGAAATAATCGGAATGTTCGCATATTATCTTGCCAGTCCGTTCACTATTATAGTCATGCTTCTGCCGCGTTCCATTATCACCGAATCACTGCTGATAATGCAGATGCTTAAAGTAGGAACAGCTTCGGTGACATTCTGTTATTATCTGCGGAACTCCAGAAGATCGGCGCCGTATACGGCACTGATATTTTCTATACTTTACAGCCTTATGTCATATATGATCGTGCAGCTTATGGATCCTATGTGGCTTGACGGTTTGGTATACCTTCCGCTTATATGCCGTGGGATAGAAAAGATCGCCGACGAGGGAAAATGGCTGATGTTCATTATCACGCTGTCGCTTATGTTTGTTGCGAATTTCTATATCGGCTGGATGATAGCGATATTCTGCTGCTTTTATTTTCTGGCATATTACTTCTTTATTTCGGAGAAAACATATCCGTTCCGCTTTACAAATATACTTCTTTCCGGAGTGAAATTTGCCTGCGGCGGAGTGCTTGCCGCAATATGTGCCGCATGGCTGCTGATACCTCTTTATTATAGCCTTAGTCTGGGAAAATTTGAATTTACCGATCCAAGCTATGATATGAAGACCCAGTTTGATTTCATAGATTTTTTTGTCAATCTGCTTCCTAACGTTTATGATACCTGCCGTCCGGAGGGTTCTCCGGTAGTATACTGCGGAGTCCTTACGATACTGCTTGTACCGCTGTTCTTTTTCAACAGCAGGATAACTCTTCGCCGGAAGATAGGCTTCGGACTTATTGCCCTTACGATAATACTTTCAATGTATATGTACACGGTCGATCTGGTATGGCACGGCTTTCAGGTCCCGAACTGGCTCCCTTACAGATATTCATTTACATTCAGCTTCCTGCTGCTGATAATGGCTGCTCAGGCTTTTGACAACATAAAGGGAATATCTTATAAGGAGATAGGACTGGTATTTTTCCTGCTTCTTGGATATGTTTTCTATATAGACAAGCAGGATATCACTGTTACCGCGAACGGAAAGGATATAGAAAAGGTACATCTTCTTGCGACAGTGTGGTTCACGGCAGGAATGTCGGCGATATATGCTCTTCTATTATATATGCATAAAAAACACCGGAATGTAAAACCTGTGCCTCTTGTTATCGCTGCATTTGTAATTGCCGAACTGACATTTACGACCACATATAATATGTATAGGATCGACAAGGACGTAGTTTATTCTAAGCACAGTTCATACAACAGATATATTACTCTCGGACGGAATACTGTTCAGAAGATATATGATATGGATGATGATGTTTACAGAATAGAGAAAGATTTCCACCGCACGGTAAACGATGCTATGGCGTTCGGCTCGTTCGGACTTTCACATTCAAGCTCCACACTAAACGCCGCTCCTATACAGCTTCTTAGGAATCTCGGATTTTCCTACGGCGGACATTATATAAAATACAAAGGCGCAACATATGTTACCGACTCTATATTCGGCATAAAGTACGTCATGGAAAAGGGAGACGCCGCCAAGGAATCCGAAGATGAATTTGGCGTAGTTACCACCGAGCCGCCTGAGGTAGCCGTATCAAAGCATTATGACGACCTTGTGTTTGCAAACGGAGACAGCAAGGAAATAATGTATGTTTATAAAAATCCATATGCTCTCCCTATAGCTTTCATGGCTGACAATTCAATAGCAAACGTTGAATTTGATACATGGGAAAATCCTTTTGAAAATCAGAATTTGCTGTTTTCTGCGCTTCTTTCCGACGAAAAACAGGATTTCTTCAAAAGAGTGTATATAGATGATATAGTTCCCGAAAACGCAAAACCGTCTACTTACGGAACACATACTAAATATACGACCCGTATAGAAGGGGAGAACTCCCATATAGAATTTCTGTTTACCGCTCCTACGGACGATATGATGTATATGTTTTTCCCGTCAAGCTATGAAAGGGAAGTAAATCTCTGGCTCAATAAAGATTTTCTCGATTACTACTATGAAGGCGGCAAAATGAATATCCAGACGCTTGGAAGATTTGAACCCGGCGAAGAAATATCACTTATAACCACTATCAAGGAAGAGAAAAAAGAAGTCTTTTTCAAAGAAAATTATATTTATTACCTTGATGAAGATAAATTCCATGACGCCGTTGAACAGTTAAGACAGCATCCTCTGGAAATAGAATCTTTCAAAGAGGATCATATTAAAGGCACCGTTACCGCCGACAAGGACGGTATACTGTTCACGACTATATCATGGGAACCCGGCTGGAAAGTTTATGTTGACGGAGAAAGGACCGAACCCGTAGAGCTTGTAAATGCTCTTGTAGGCGTTCCGGTAACGGCAGGAACTCACACTATCGAGTTAAAATTCTTCCCCAAGGGAATGACGCTCGGCATACTGCTTTCGGCAATGGGAATAATTACTGTCGTGATAATAGGTGTTTATGAGCACAGAAAGCGTCATACGGTATTTGAAAAAGTCAGCATACAGTTCGCGGATACGGACAGTGATGATACTGCTTCTGAAAATATCGACATTCCTTTAGAAACAGCTATATTAACACCTGCTGAAAATGAAAAAGAACTTGATGTTCTTCCCGGAAATGATAATGAAATACCCGAAGAACATCAGACTGACGCTCCGGCAGATGACGGACAAAAAGAAGATACATGACAATAAAAGCGTCCCTGAGATCATTCTCAGGGACGCTTATGTTTTGTAAATTTTAAATTTAATAATCGCTTGAAAATTCCTGTACCCAATAGTATTTTCCGTTATATTCGCAGCAGCCTACGCCTATATGTGTAAATTCAGGCTTCAGGATATTTTCCCTGTGACCTTCGGAATCCATCCAGGAATCCATTACTTCTTTAGCATTCTTCTGGAATGCGGCGATATTTTCTCCCGTATATACATTGATTATACCTTCATCTTCAAATGCTGTAAAGCATCTTGTGCCGTCGGGACGGGTATGGGAAAAGTTCTTGACGATCTCCTGCGCCCGGATATCGGCTATCTTTGACAGGGCGCTGTCCTTTGTGAGCTTGTCAAGTCCCTTGTCCGTGCGTTCCTTGTTTACAATGTCAATGACCTCATTTTCCATATCTTCGACAGTTGAAAGAACCTCTTCCTTTGATTTGTCATCCTTGACATTTACGGTTATATTTTTTGCTGTAGAACCGGAATAACCGTTGGCAAATATTTTTATCTTGGCTGTTCCGGCTTTTTTAGCTTTTATCACAAGTTTTATGGAATTATCGTTCCATTTTCCCCATGATACAGTGCATATACTGTTATCGCTGCTTACTGCGGATATTTTTTTTGAACCTTTTACAGTTAATGTAACGCTTCCGGATTTACCGGCTTTAATGTCTACGTCGTTATAATTTGAAGAAATAACCGATTTTTTGACATTGACCTTGCATTTAAGAGTTTTGCCGGAAGTCTTTGCATATATATATACAGTTCCGGTCTTTTTGCCGGTAACTCTTGCGGAATGGTCTTTCATGACTTCGATCTCGGCAATGTCACTGTCTCCGGAGGACCATTTTATGCTTTTCCCTGCGTTTGAAACACTCAGATCAACATAATATCCGATAGGAAGATCAAGATTTGATTTGTTTATTTTAGGGGACGCAGCCGCTGCCGGTACTGTGCAGAACGAAACCGCCATAAGTACGGCAGACATTACAAAAAGTAACTTTTTCCAGAATAATCTCATTCATTAGCCCTCCGCAGTAAAAATGTCCGTAAAAATGCTTACTTTATTATTTTAACAGATTTTATAATTCCTGTCAATAGCCGTTTGCGTTTGCAGAATGTAAAATTGTAGTACTACAATAGATATTGGACAAAATTAAGAAAAAAATAGTAGAGAGATAGACGAAAATCTGATAGAATAAA
>CANQZR010000012.1 GCA_947628405.1 uncultured Clostridia bacterium | reverse complement strand
GTCATTTAAGCCTTGTCAAACAGCCCAGTGAGCTGTTTGACAACACAGCTTAATTAGCTTTGTCCAAAACAGTTCACTGGACTGTTTTGGAGATATAGAATTGTTTAAATACTTAAAAAGGGGCGGCGGTCGTGTTCGCCGCCCCTCGGAAACGCTGTCGCGTTTCCTCACCCCCAGCTCCGTTTTTTTGAAAAGGGGAATTTCGCCGTTCTGCGAAAAACGACCTGCGGTCGTCTGGGCGACCAAAGGCTCTGCCTTTGGAATCCGCGAGCTGGGCTCAGCTCGACCAGCTATTGTTTATCATGTTTGGCGTGCAAACGTGCAAAATTATAATATCTCAACTCTTAACTCTCAACTCTCAACACTAAATGATAATTTTGCGCTTTGCGCAAAATTATCATTATCTCAACTCTCAACCCTCAAAACTAATTGTGAAAAGATCACGTTAAACGGTTGTAATATTGTAAAAAATATGTTAGAATAAAAATATGATCGGAAAGATGGATATTCTTCCCGAAATTTCTGATAACAGAGGTGCGGAGAATGAAATTAAAAAAACTTGCCGCAGTGCTGCTGACGGTCCTTATGTGTGTGTTTATACTCCCTGTCAGCGCATATGCCGCGGAAACAAAGGGCATAAAATTCAATAAGACATCATTGACGATGACGGTAGGAAGTACCTATAAGCTCGAAAGAACAGTCACCGGTTTCAAAACGGGTACTATCCAGTGGCAAAGCTCGGATACTTCCGTTGCATCTGTTTCCAAGGGAAAGATAACTGCTAAAAAAGCAGGAACGGCTGTTATCACCGCAAAGATCAAAGGCACTGATTATAAAGCCGAATGTAAGGTAACCGTAAAGAAAAAAAGCGCTTCGGGCGATTCTTTCAAAAGCGGTCAGGAACTTCTTGAAAAAATAACGATCGGCTGGAATCTGGGAAATACTCTTGACAGTCAGGGCTGTACATGGCTTTCAAACGATCTTGATTACGAAACAGGCTGGGGAAATATAAAGACTACCAAAGCAATGATAGATACCGTAAAAGAAGCCGGATTCAACACCGTCCGTATCCCTGTTTCATGGGGAGATCATATGGACAAGGACGGAAATATCAATAAAGCATGGATGGACAGAGTTCAGGAGATAGTTGACTATGCTTATAAAAACGATATGTTCGTTATACTCAATACGCATCATGACCTGAGCTGGATAAAACTCACCGAAAAGGACGAAAAAACGGTGACTAAAAAATTCGGCAATGTATGGAAGCAGATAGCGGAACGCTTTAAGAATTATGATGAAAAACTTATTTTTGAAGGCATGAATGAACCGCGCACCGAGGGTTCAGCCAAAGAATGGATGGGCGGCACATCTGCCGAATGGAAAGTGCTTAACAGGCTCTATAAAACATTTGTGGATACGGTCCGCGCTTCCGGAGGAAAAAACAAAACGCGTTATCTTATACTGACGCCATACGGAGCAAATTCGGGATATTCGGCAATGGCTGCGCTTGAGATCCCGGATGATGACAGGATAATAGTTTCCGTTCATGCATATCTGCCGTATAATATGGCTCTTAACAGATATTCAGACGAAAAGAAACTTACCGACAGCGGCAAACGGGAGATAGACAATGCTTTTGCCAATATAGATAAGGTATTTCTCAGCAAGGGCATACCGGTAATTATGGACGAGTTCGGCTCGATAAATAAAAATAATACCTCCGAACGTGTAAAACTGGTAAAATATTATCTTTCCACAGCGGAAAAATACGGCGTTCCGTGCTGCTGGTGGGATAACGGAACGATAAGCAAGCCGGAGGTCGGCGAAGGTTTTGGACTTCTGAACAGACAAACACTGAAATGGTATTATAGTTCTTTGGTGGATGCCATTATGGATACGGTGGAATAAATACCGCTCGGCATGATAAGATAATGTTAAAAACAAAGGGTCAATTTTAAATTGACCCTTTAGTTTGTATTATTCTGCAACAGCCGCTTTTAACTGTTCTGCCTTGTCGGTGCGTTCCCATGCAACGCCAAGCTCTTCACGTCCCATATGACCGTATGCTGCAAGCTGACGGTATTGAGGTCTGCGAAGGTCAAGATCCTTGATTATCGACGCCGGGCGGAAATCAAATACTTTTTCAATTGCCTTTGCGATGATCTCATCGCTTACCTTGCCTGTGCCGAATGTATCCGCCATTATCGAGACCGGGTGAGCAACGCCTATTGCATAAGCAAGCTGAACTTCGCATTTGTCCGCCAGACCTGCGGCTACAACATTCTTTGCAGCGTATCTTGCAGCGTAAGCGGCGCTGCGGTCTACCTTTGTGGGATCCTTTCCGCTGAAAGCTCCGCCGCCGTGACGTGCATAACCGCCGTATGTGTCAACGATTATTTTTCTTCCGGTAAGTCCGCTGTCTCCCTGAGGACCTCCTATAACAAACCTTCCGGTAGGATTTACAAAATATTTTGTGTCAACAAGAAGTTCCTGCGGAACTACCGGCTTTATTACTTTTTCGATTATGTCATTCCTTATCTTTTCAAGGGGAACTTCCGAAGCATGCTGTGAGGAAACTACGATAGTATCTACTCTCACAGGCTTTCCGTCATCATATTCTACCGTCACCTGAGTTTTTCCGTCCGGACGAAGATAGGGAAGAACTCCGGTCTTTCTTACATCAGTAAGTTTTTTTGCAAGTTTATGCGCAAGAGATATAGGCAGCGGCATAAGCTCCGGTGTTTCATTGCAGGCAAAGCCGAACATCATTCCCTGATCTCCGGCGCCGGTGGTGCTGTCTCCGTCTCCGGATCTGTGTTCAAGAGCTTCGTCTACACCCATTGCAATGTCAGAGGACTGTTCGTCAATAGACTGAAGAACGGAACAGGTATGACCGTCAAAACCATATTTTGCGCGGTCATAACCTATATCTATAACTACCTGCCTAACTATTTTCGGGATATCAACATAGCATTTTGTGGATATTTCACCCATGCACATAACAATACCTGTGGTCGTTACCGTTTCGCAGGCAACGCGTCCGTCAGGATCCTGAGCAAGTATGGCGTCCAGTATAGCGTCAGATATCTGATCGCATATTTTATCCGGGTGACCTTCTGTCACCGATTCTGAGGTAAAAAGCATTTTTGACATAATTATCACCTTTCTTTAAAGACCCTTATCCATAAACAAAGATCAGCGCCGGATATTTCCAAGCGCTGCGAAATTTCATCTGAAAAATTCCTCATCTCTCGGATACATTCCGCAGGATTTAGCACCTTTTCTGACAGTTAAATAACTATTCATCAGGTTGCCGGGCTTCACAGGACCAGTTCCTCCGCCGCTCTTGATAAGGCTATTAAATTATTTTACTTTTCAAGTATACCATGCTTGTCCGCATTTGTCAATAGCGGAGGAACATTTTATCATATATTTATATCATATCTTGAAATTTTCAGGAAAATGCTGTATAATCATCTTAGTATTTCTTTGGAGGGTTCGCAATGAGATTCAGACCATGTATAGATATCCACAACGGAAAGGTAAAGCAGATAGTCGGCGGCAGCCTTGCAGACAAGAACAGTTTTGCCAAGGAAAATTTTGTTTCTGAAAAAGGCGCGGATCTTTATGCCGAACTTTATAAAAGCCGTGGTTTGAACGGAGGACATATTATCCTGCTCAATCCGGCAGGTTCGGAATTTTACGGCGACGATCTGCGTCAGGCATATGCCGCACTGGAAGCGTTCAGCGGCGGCTTGCAGATCGGCGGAGGGATAACTGCGGAGAACGCGGAAAATTTTCTGAAACGGGGAGCGTCGCACGTTATCGTAACTTCCTATGTTTTCAGGGACGGAAAGGTGAATTTTGAAAATCTGAAAAAACTTGTTTCCGCAGTCGGAAAGAAAAATCTTGTTCTTGACCTTTCCTGCCGCAAAAAGGGTGATGAATATTTTATCGTTACCGACCGCTGGCAGAAATTTACCGATGTAAAGCTGAACGACGAAACGGTGGAAATGTTTTCGGCATACTGTGATGAATTTCTTATCCATGCCGTTGACGTTGAGGGCAGGGCAAAAGGAATTGAAAAACCTCTTGCGGCGTTTTTGGGCAAAACAGAGAATATTCCCATGACCTACGCCGGAGGCATAGGTTCATATGACGATCTGGATATCCTAAAAGAACTCGGACAGGGGAAACTTGATTTTACCGTTGGCAGCGCGCTGGATATTTTCGGCGGAAAACTGGATTTTGAAAGGATATGTTCATATAACTGAAAAACGGGACGGCAGCGCCGTCCCGTTTTGATGTTATTTTTTTGCTTTTCGTTTTGCCGATCTTTTCGGAGCAAGCATTTTTTTAAGATATTGTCCCGTATATGATCCTTCACAGGCGGCAACTTCTTCGGGAGTGCCGCATTTTACTACCGTTCCTCCGCCTGCGCCTCCCTCCGGTCCGAGATCTACAATGTAGTCGGCGCATTTTATAACGTCAAGATTATGCTCTATAACAAGCACCGTATTGCCTGCGTCAACAAGCTTTTGCAGAACTTCTATCAGCTTGTGAACGTCAGCAGTATGCAGCCCCGTGGTAGGCTCGTCAAGAATGTAGATAGTTTTTCCGGTGGAACGTTTGGAAAGCTCCGTTGCCAGCTTTACTCTCTGCGCTTCACCGCCTGAAAGCGTAGTCGCCGGCTGTCCTATCTTGATGTAGCCGAGCCCGACGTCCTGAAGCGTTTGCAGGCGGCGCGCTATCTTCGGAAGATTGGCAAAAAATTCAACGCCCTCATCAACGGTCATTTCCAGCACGTCATAAATTGATTTTCCTTTATAATGAATGTCAAGAGTTTCACGGTTATAGCGTTTTCCCTTGCAGACCTCGCAGGGAACGTAAACGTCCGGCAGAAAGTGCATTTCTATCTTGATTATGCCGTCGCCCTCGCAGGCTTCGCACCGTCCGCCCTTTACGTTGAATGAAAAACGTCCGCTGGTATAGCCTTTCATTTTGGCGTCGTTTGTTCCGGCAAAAAGATCTCTTATATCGGTAAAAAGTCCGGTGTACGTTGCAGGGTTGGAACGGGGCGTTCTGCCGATAGGAGACTGATCTATGGCAATTACCTTGTCAAGGTTATCTATACCCTCCATTGAGGCAAATTTTCCGGGGCGTATCTTTGCGCGGTTCAGCCTGCCTGCAAGATTTTTGTAAATTATCTCGTTTACAAGTGAAGATTTTCCCGAACCCGACACTCCCGTTACGCAGGTAAATGTTCCAAGAGGCACGGAAACGTCTATCTTTTTCAGATTGTGTTCCTCCGCGCCTTTTACCGTAAGGAAAAGACCGTTGCCGGCGCGCCTTTTTTCCGGAACGGGTATGGATCTTTTGCCGCTGAGATACTGTCCGGTTATGGAGCGTTCGCAGGCTTTGATGTCCTCCACAGTTCCTGCGCAGACCACTTCACCGCCGTGTATACCTGCGTAAGGACCTATGTCAACTATAAAATCCGCGCTGTTCATGGTGTCCTCGTCATGTTCTACCACAATAAGAGTATTTCCCAGATCGCGCAGACGTTTTAGCGTTGCGATAAGTTTATCATTGTCACGCTGATGCAGACCTATGGACGGTTCGTCAAGGATATAAAGAACTCCCATAAGCGACGAACCTATCTGCGTTGCAAGACGTATCCGCTGGCTTTCACCTCCGCTGAGCGTACCTGCCGAACGGGAAAGCGTAAGATATTCCAGCCCGACGCTGCGGAGAAATCCGAGCCGGGACTTTATTTCCTTTATTATCTGACCGCTTATCATCCTGTCTCTTTCGGAAAGTTCCAGACCGTTTATAAATTCCAGACAGTCCACTACCGAAAGGTCGCATAGTTCGGAAATATTCTTTCCGCCTACAGTAACGGCAAGGCTTTCCTTTTTCAGCCTGTGACCGTGACATTCCGGACAGGGGCTTTCCGTCATGCAGTCCTCGACTTCCTCCTTGATGTATTCTGAATTTGACTCTCTGTAGCGCCTTTCAAGATTTGGGATAATTCCCTCAAAAGGCTGATTGTAGACCCCTCCGCCGTATTCGGTGGAGCGATGCAGCCTGAGTTTAACGCCGTTTGTTCCGTAAAGTATAGCGTCGACTGCTTCATCGGGAAGATCCTTGATCGGAGTATTCAGCGAAACTCCGTAATACTGGGCAATGCCTTTGAAATACATCATTGCTATGGAATCGTCATCTGTGGTAGACCAGCCGCTTGCCTTTATGGCGCCCTGACGAATGGAAAGCTCCTTGTTCGGGATTATCAGTTCCGGGTCGATCTTGCGGAAAACGCCCAGACCGGTACATTTTTCGCACGCGCCGAAAGGATTGTTGAACGAGAACATTCTCGGTGCAAGTTCTTCAATGGAAATATTATGTTCCGGACAAGCGTAGTTCTGTGAGAAAAGTATATCTTCCTTTCCGTTCACATCGGCTATGATAAGTCCTCCCGAAATTGACGATACCGTTTCAACACTGTCGCCGAGCCGTGTTTCAATACCTTTTTTTATAACAAGGCGGTCAATTACGATCTCAATGCTGTGTTTCTTGTTCTTTTCAAGTTTTATTTCTTCGGAAAGATCGTAAATTATCCCGTCAACGCGCACACGGACATATCCTGCTTTTCTTGCGCGTTCCAGTTCCTTTGTGTGTTCGCCTTTACGTCCGCGTATTATCGGCGCAAGAAGCTGTATCTTTGTTCCCTCGGGAAGCGCCATTATCTGGTCTACGACCTGATCTACCGTCTGCTGCTTTATCTCGCGGCCGCATACGGGACAGTGGGGAACGCCTATCCTTGCATACATAAGCCGGAAATAGTCGTAAATTTCAGTGACCGTTCCCACCGTTGAACGGGGGTTTTTTGACGTTGTCTTCTGGTCGATCGAAATTGCGGGGGAAAGTCCCTCAATGCTGTCAACGTCAGGTTTTTCCATCTGCCCAAGGAACATTCTTGCATATGACGAAAGACTTTCAACATACCGTCTCTGACCGTCCGCATATATGGTGTCGAACGCCAGAGAAGATTTTCCCGAACCAGAAAGTCCTGTCATTACGATCAGTTTGTCACGGGGAATTTCAATATCTATATTTTTCAGGTTGTGTTCCCGTGCTCCTTTTATGATGATCTTGTCGTTTGCCATTCAGATTATCCTTTCTTTTTCCCGAATACCTTTTTCCCGGCGTGGGGAGACTGTTTAAGTTCGTTTATCCTGTCGCGGAGATATGCGGCGTGCTCAAATTCAAGGATCTTAGCCGCATTTTTCATTTCCTCTGTAAGTTTTCTGATAAGCTCTTCCCGTTCTTCGGGAGTCATGCGCTTCTGCTGCGTCTTTGAAGTTTTCGCGTCTGCCTCGGCTTTGGTGGAAATTTCAATAACGTCGCGCACATCTTTGATAATGGTTTTCGGGATTATTCCGTGCTTTTCGTTAAAATCCATCTGTAAAGTCCGGCGGCGCTCCGTTTCCATGATAGCGTTTTCCATAGACTTTGTCACCAGATCGGCATACATGATGACCTGTCCGTGTGAATTTCTTGCTGCGCGTCCTATTGTCTGTATCAGCGAGCTTTCGGAACGCAGGAAGCCCTCCTTGTCCGCATCAAGTATAGCCACAAGGGAAACTTCCGGGATATCCAGTCCCTCACGGAGCAGGTTTATACCTACCAGAACATCAAATTCACCGAGACGAAGGTCACGGATTATCTCCATACGTTCGATCGTGTCGATATCATAGTGCATATAGCGGACGCGGACGCCTGCTTTTTCAAGATATGCGGTAAGGTCCTCCGCCATTTTCTTGGTAAGGGTGGTAACAAGCACGCGTTCGCTTTTCTGCGTGCGCTCGTTTATTTCAAGAAGAAGATCATCTATCTGACCTTCTACCGGTTTGACGATTATTTCGGGATCAACCAGTCCCGTAGGACGGATCAACTGTTCTACTATCTGAGCCGAATGTTCACGCTCGAAAGGTCCGGGTGTAGCGGAAACGAATATCGCCTGATTTATTTTATCGTAAAATTCATCAAATGTCAGCGGACGGTTATCAAGCGCAGACGGGAGCCGGAAACCGTAATCAACAAGGGTCTGCTTCCGTCCCCGGTCGCCTGCGCTCATGGCGCGGACCTGCGGCAGGGAAACGTGGCTTTCGTCCACGATAAGCAGAAAATCATCGGGAAAGTGATCGAGTAGCGTGTACGGTATACTTCCCGGAGCCCGTCCGGCAAGTATCCTTGAATAGTTTTCTATCCCTTTGCAGAAGCCGATCTCCTGAAGCATTTCAATGTCATACATCGTGCGCTGTGCGATCCTCTGCGCTTCTATCAGTTTATCATTGTCCTTGAAATATTTTACCCGTTCGTCAAGCTCGCGCTCTATTTCGGCAATGGCGTCCTGCATTTTGTCGCGTGAGATGACATAGTGTGAAGCGGGGTAGATCGCCGCATGGGAAAGTGTGGCGGTAACTTCGCCGGTAAGCGCCTTAAATTCGGTTATACGTTCTATCTCGTCGCCCCAGAACTCCACCCGTATCGCAAGTTCGGTAGAACCGGCAGGAAAAATTTCCACTACGTCGCCCCGGACGCGGAATTTATTCCGGATAAAATTTACGTCGTTGCGTTCGTATTGTATACTTACCAATTTTGCAAGGAGCACGTCTCTGGAAAGTTCCATGCCCTGTCTCAAAGATATTACCATTGTACGGTAGTCTATCGGCGAACCGAGAGAGTATATGCAGGAGACCGAAGCAACGATTATAACATCACGTCTTTCCGAAAGAGCAAGCGTAGCCGAATGTCTCAGCTTGTCTATTTCATCGTTGACGTCTGAATCTTTTTCAATGTAGCTGTCGGTGGACGGAACATAAGCCTCCGGCTGGTAATAATCATAGTATGAAACAAAATATTCTACAGCATTATCCGGGAAAAATTCCCTGAACTCGGAACAAAGCTGCGCAGCAAGTATTTTGTTGTGAGCAAGCACAAGCGTAGGACGGTTCACCCTTGCTATGACGTTAGCCATGGTAAATGTCTTTCCGGAACCGGTAACTCCAAGAAGTGTCTGTTCCTTTAACCCGTCGTCAAGACCTTTTACAAGCCTGTCTACGGCTTCGGGCTGGTCGCCTGCAAGAGAGTATTCGGATACCAGCTTGAATTTATCCATATATTACCTCCGAAAAGTGAGCTGATCAGTCAAAAACTCCTAAATATGCAGATTCACGCATTGAAAGCGAATCCTTTTCACCGACTATTACATGATCCAGAAGGCTTATCCCTATACTTTCTATGATGTTTTTTATATACTTTGTCGTCTGTACATCATCCGGAGACGGTATAGGTGCGGCTTTGGGGTGGTTGTGAGCTATGGCGACACAGGAGGATCTTGATTTTACAGCGGCTTCCACAAGCCTTCTCATGCTTACTTCTGAACTTGTCAGACCGCCCTTGTTTATCAGCAGGCAGGAACTGAGCCTTAAATTTGAATCAAAGCAGGCGACCCGGAACTCTTCATGATCTTTAGCGATAAAATACGGAGTAAAAAGATCCTTTATCTTGTTCACATTGTCGTAGGTACCGTTTTGCACTCTGGAATCGTGATATACCGGTATTACAGCCGTTATCATTTTTATAAGTACAGCCGCGCTTTTCGGAAGATGTCCGTTTTCAACAAGATCATCATAGGAAGCGTCTATAATATCCGCAAGGCTGCCGTAATAATTTATCAGCCGGTGAGCGATCTCGTTGGTATCACATCTGGCGTAAGAATAAAACAGTATCATTTCCAATATCTGATGTTCAGAAAACCCTGAAAATCCCGTTTCAATAAAACGGTCCCTCATTTTGTCGCGGTGTCCCTCATGCAGTTTTTCGGGATCTTTTTTAGGAAGGGTCTTCAGCTCCGTTTCAGGTATGTTATTATTATTCTCCACAGCAAATACACCTCTTTATAAAAAAACAAACGTTTTCTAATATTATACTACAAAAAATTTAATTTGAAAAGATGTTTTTAAAAAAATTTTATGTTATAATATAATTACAGATGTTTTAATGAAGAAGGGCTGACTATGCGTGAATTTGTTATAGATAAGAACGATGCCGGACAGCGTCTGGACAAGTTTGTTTCAAAAGCTGTTCCGCGTCTCCCTCAGAGCATGATGTACAAAGCCATAAGGAACAAGAGGATCAAGCTAAACGGCAAACGGGCGGAGATATCCGTCCGCGTGCAGCTCGGCGATACCGTGCAAATGTACATAAATGATGAATTTTTCGACGCTTCTCCCGAAAATGAATTTATGTCCGTTCCGTCTGAAATAAGCATAATTTATGAAGATGAAAATATAATTCTTATAGATAAGAAAAACGGAATGGTCGTTCACAAGGATAATGAAAATACTGCCGATACGCTTATAAACCGCCTTAAAAAGTATCTGTACGAAAAAGGCGAATACGATCCGGAAAAGGAAAACAGCTTTGCCCCGGCTCTTTGCAACCGTCTTGACAGGAACACCGGGGGAATAGTCATTGCGGCAAAAAATGCGGAAGCGCTTCGTATCCTTAATCAGAAGATAAAGGACCGGGAGCTTGAAAAGCGCTATCTTTGCATAGTTATCGGAGAACCTCCTAAAAAGCACGATATCATTACCGCTTATATCGAAAAGGATCCCTCGGACAATACCGTAAAGGTCAGCGGCAGGAAAACGGCAGCCGGCAAAACGGCTGTGACCGAATATACAGTACTTAAAACCTCCGGAAAACTGTCTCTTCTGGAAATAAATCTTCATACAGGACGTACCCACCAGATACGCGCTCATATGGCGTATATCGGCTGTCCGCTTCTGGGAGACGTGAAATACGGTATCAACAGGATAAATAAAGAATACAAAATAAAAACGCAGGCTTTGTATTCGTACAAGCTGAAATTTACTTTCAGAACAAGCGGAGGGATACTCGATCATCTCAACGGGAAAGTTTTTGAAGCAAAAAATGTATGGTTCCTTGGAAAATTTATATAAAACATAACAAAAAAAGACTTTTTTACCGCAAATACACGCCTTTTTTGATATATTTCATTAAAATACTTGCAATAGTATGCAGTTTTGTGTTATAATTAAAAAGCAGTGTATCCGGCTATGCAACATTTCAGCTTCCGATCTTTCAAATTTTCCGTATGCTTCGCTGTTTGAGCAAATATATCTTTGCCTGCGGATACATTGAACTCAGATAATTTTATTTGAAATCTTTTGAAAAAGGAGCTGAAGATATGGTCGGCGATCTTCACTGTCATACCAAACTCTCGGACGGTTCTCTCGGAATAGAGGATATCATTGTTCAGGCAAAAAGGACCGGCATAGAATGTATATCTATAACGGACCATGATACTATGTCGTCCGTTTCGCGTTCAAAAATACTTGGAGACCGTTACGGCGTTCAGGTGATACCGGGCGTGGAGCTTTCGGCATGGGACAAGTCCCGGGGAAGAAAAGTACATATTCTTTGCTATGCGCCGCAGAAACCGGACAGGCTTGAAGGCATCTGCATAAAAGCCTGCGAGATACGCAAAGCCTGCGCCAGGGAAATGGTAGAAAACGTTATGAAGCTCTATCCTATAACGGCGGAAAGCGTTATGAAATATGCTACAGGTTCAAAAAGTATTTTTAAGCAGCATATCATGCACGCACTTATAGATTATGGGTATACCACGGAGTTCTACGGCAGCCTCAGCGACGAACTTTTTGATCTTGAAAAAGGTTCATGTATCGTTGAAAGGGAATATCCGGACGTGAATTTTGTAATTGACCTTATACATTCCGCAAGAGGAGTTGCGGTAATGGCGCACCCGGTGTACTATGATTCTGTGGAGCTTCTTGAGGAACTTTCCGCAAAAGGCAAACTGGACGGTGTGGAAGTGTTCCATTATACAGCCGATGAGGAACAGCAGAAGAAACTTATGGATATTGCCGATAAGTATGACCTTATCGTTACCGGTGGTTCGGATTTCCACGGTCTTTATAACGCCTATCCTACATATATAGGAAGCAGGACCACCGATAAAAAGAATATCGACAGGATAATCAAGCTCGCAAACAAAAAAGAAAAGTAAAATATTTGCTGTGTATAATATATGGTAAAATGTTCCATGTGGAACATTTTACCATTATAATGTCTGAAAATTTGAAAAGGAAGTATCAATATGGATATCATGCAGTCGTCTTTGAAAAAGCATTATGAATGGAAAGGAAAGATAGAGGTAATTTCAAGGTGTGAAGTAAACGACCGTCAGCAGCTTTCAAATGCGTATACTCCGGGAGTGGCTCAGCCTTGCCTTGAGATCGCGAAAGATCCCGACCTTTCTTATGACCTGACAAGGCGCGCAAATCTGGTAGCCGTTATAACCGACGGAACTGCCGTTCTCGGTCTGGGAGATATCGGACCAAGAGCTTCCATGCCGGTAATGGAAGGAAAGTGCGCTCTTTTCAAGGAATTTGCAGGAGTAGACGCTTTTCCGATATGCGTTGCTTCCAAGGACGTTGACGAGATAGTCCGCACGATAGAGCTTATTTCATACAGCTTCGGCGGAATAAACCTTGAAGATATTTCCGCACCGAGATGTTTCGAGATAGAACGCCGCCTTAAAGAAAAACTGGATATCCCCGTATTCCATGACGACCAGCACGGAACGGCTATAGTTGCTTCTGCGGCAATGCTGAACGCCGCAAAGGTCGCCGGTAAAAAATTCAGCGATATGACCCTTGTAATAAACGGAGCAGGTGCTGCGGGCTGTGCGATAGCAAAACAGTTTATTTCTCTCGGGATAGGCAATATCATTATGGTGGATATAAAGGGAATTATCTGTGACGGTGATGATTTTGAAAATCCGTCGCATTATGAAATGGCAAAGATCACAAATAAAGATCATATCCGCGGCGGACTTGCGGACGCTCTAAAGGGCGCAGACGCATTTATAGGAGTTTCAAAACCGAACCTTGTTTCGCAGGATATGGTACGTTCTATGGGCGAAAAGCCTATAATCTTTGCAATGGCAAATCCCACGCCCGAAATAATGCCGGAGGACGCAAAGGCAGCGGGCGCATTTGTAGTTGGAACAGGACGTTCGGACTATCCCAATCAGATAAATAATGTAATAGCTTTTCCGGGAGTGTTCAAGGGAGCGCTTTCGGTTAGAGCAAGCGATATAAACGAGGAAATGAAGCGTGCGGCGGCATACGCCATAGCTTCGGCTGTAAAGCCGGAAGAGCTTTGCGCGGAATATATACTTCCGGACGCATTCAATAAAGATCTGGCGAACATAATATCGGAAGCCGTTGCTGATGCGGCGGTAAGATCCGGAGTCGCAAGGATAAAGAAATAAGGAGGAAAAATATCATGACTATCAATTATACCCCAACAGGAGTTTGCTCCAGAAATATCCAGATCGAGATCGAAGGCGATATCATAAAAAGCGTTCGTTTCCTTGGGGGCTGCAACGGAAATACACAGGGCATCTCCGCGCTTGTAAAGGGAATGAAAGTAGCTGACGCGGTAGAGCGCCTCGAGGGCATAGACTGCAACGGTAAGGGAACTTCCTGCCCGGATCAGCTTGCTCACGCTCTTAAGGAAGCACTTTGATGAGTATTCCGGAAAAAGGCACACCTGTAAGAGTGTGCCTTGCTTTGATATTTGCACTGGGATTTTTTGTATTTTTTGCTCCGGTATTATCCGGGATAATAAATTTCGGCAATTCTGCCGGAATGGCAATATTTACATTTTTATTTATTCTGGTGATATTCTGGAATAAAATATCCGTGCTTTTCCGTACCGATATGATATTCCGTGGGATATCGTTATTTTTATGCGGAATTGCGCTGATATTCACGGTACTTTCGCTTATTGTTTCGGCGAAAATGCTGCTGGCGGCTGAAAATCCTCCGCCGGACGGAAAAACCGTTCTTATAGTTCTTGGGTGCAAGGTAAGGGGAGAGACGCCGAGCCTTATGCTGAACAGGAGGATCATGACAGCGTGTGAATTTATGAAAGAGCATCCCGATTCGGTATGCGTTGCTTCGGGCGGACAGGGCGCGGACGAGGATATTTCCGAAGCGGAATGTATAAAGCGTGTGCTTGTTGAGAACGGCATATCTTCCGACCGTATAATACTTGAGGACAGATCCACAAGCACAGATGAAAATATAAGATTTTCCAAAGAAAAGATAGAGGAAAACGATCTGACCGGAAACATAACGGTGGTCACAAATGCTTATCATCAGCTCAGGGCGTCAATGATCGCCGTGAATTACGGCATTGAAAGCTATGCTGTTTCAGCGGATACGTCGCTGTGGCTGATACCTACATATTGGCTTAGAGAAATTTTCGGCGTTATGTATCAATTTGTTTTCGGATAAAATAAAACCTGTATTCCAAGGCTGGCATAAAAGCCTTGTGATACAGGTCATTTTATTAAGGGAGTTATATCTTGGCATTATTCATCTTTTGACGGAGCGCTTTCCTACAGCGCTGTTATATATCATCTGTACGGCAGGCAGACCGGCTAATATAACCGGAATAAAGAAAACAAGTTCTGCTGCCGTTTTTCCCAAGCGGACATAGAATTGCTGAACGGTTTTTGTCATAAAACCGTAATACATAAGTATCGGCGTATTCAGCGCAATGGAAATGATGAGCGAATCCGCCAACCTTGCAATTACGGAAAACAACGCAAGTTTTTTGCCGCGCTTTTCGTAAAGCAGTATTCCGTAAATTAGTCCTTCCGCCGCTGCAGTGAGCGAAAGCAGGGGCAGGGGACTCTGACCGCTTACAAAGCAGCCGACAAAATCTCCTGCAATAGCAGCAAGCATTGCCGGCACAGGACCAAACAGCATTCCTACCGACGCAAGCGGAAAAAATGCAAGGTTGATCTTTATAAATTCTCCTATCCTTATGGAATACATATCCAGCACCACGAACAACGCTACAAGTATTCCGGTTACCGTTATGCAGCGGATACTTTTAAGCTCGTCAGCTGAACGCACGAACATAGAAAAAAAGCTTTTCATTACAATACCTCCTTAAAATTATGCTAAACTGCATAATCGGAGTTGATGAAAAGCTCCCGTTATGCATTTCAGCGGGATGCGGCAAACGCACCGCAAACACATTTAATGTGTTTTTCGTCAAGGCGGCAACTCCCCGTCCGCCAAGCACTGTACGCGCGTTTGCCTACTCTGCAAATGCCATTTTTTATTTATTGATCTGTACGCATTTTATGCGCAGACAGATGATCAGAAAGAGATCGAGTCGGCAACATGATAAAGATTTTCGTCAAAAGGCTTCTTCATAGCAAGGGCTTCCTTGATGTCAAAATCAACGATCTTATGATTCTGCATACCTACAACGCGGTTGCCGATACCCTTGTCAAGAAGCTCAACAGCATAATAACCCATTTCGCTGGCAACAACTCTGTCGCGGAGGGTAGGATTTCCGCCCCTTTGTACATGACCGAGAATAGTAGCTCTTGATTCAATGCCGGTTTTTGCCTCTATCTTTTTGGCTATCTCCTCGGAATGACCGATACCCTCGGAAACAACGATTATGAAGTGCTGTTTTCTTGTCTTTTTGGATTCTTCCATTTTAGCGATTATATCGTCAATGTTTGTATCCATTTCGGGAACAAGTATGCCTACCGCACCGACTGCAAGACCAACATTAAGAGCGATCCAGCCGGCATTTCTTCCCATTACCTCAACTACCGAGCAGCGGTCGTGGGACATAGCGGTATCGCGTATCTTGTCGATCATTTCCATTGCGGTATTCATAGCCGTATCATAGCCTATCGTATATTCAGTGCAGGAGATATCGTTGTCGATAGTTCCGGGCAGACCGATACAGGGAACACCTGCTTTGGAAAGATCCGCAGCTCCCCTGAAAGAACCGTCTCCGCCTATAACTACGATACCTACAAGATCAAGCTCATCACATTTTTCCTTAGCCTTGAGGACATATTCCCATTCTTTGAATTCAAGGCAGCGAGCAGTGTAAAGCACCGTTCCTCCGCGCTGGATAATATTAGAAACATCACGCACGCCGAGATTTACAGTTTCTCCATGGAGCAGACCGTTATAACCTCTCTTGATACCGATAACTTCATAGCCCTTAGCGATAGCTGCACGGGTAACGGCTCTTACGGCTGCATTCATGCCGGGAGCGTCTCCGCCGCTGGTCAATACGCCTATTCTTTTCATATCTTTTTCCTCCAAAAATTTTATTGCCCTGAGGTAAAGCTGATTTTGCAATATCTGCCAGCAAAGCAGGCAAATAACATACATTTCATACACTTTCATTATACGCTTTTATTATAGATTTGTCAAGCGTCTGGCAATATAATTTGCATATTTTGTGTTTTTTGATAATATTTCAGCGGTCAGTTTGTAAACCTGTGTGAAATTATTTCATTGCGGCGTCTTCATATCCGACGATATTATATATTTCCCGGGCGAATTTATCGCATATATTTACACCGGTGATGTTCTTAGGAGAGAGCTGCTTTTTCATGTCGTAAATATACAGTATCACCTTTGTTCTGCCCGGATATTTGCCGCATATCCGAAGAATATCGTTTATCTTCTGCGTTTCTGAGCCGGAACATCTGATATACAGTTTCATGCTTTCACATTTTTTGGCATGCTCTTCGGCGGTAACGGCGTGTTCTATTATAAGTTTGGGAGAATTATCCTTATATGACAGCTTTGCCAAAATATGTGCGGCTTGTCCCTTGCGGACGGTATTCCCGAAAGCGGCAAGGGGTTCTGCGAAAACTATGCCCTCGGCTTCTCCGGTCATATCTTCCAGTTCAACGAACGCCATTTTTGCGCCGTTTTTCTGGGTGTGGAACTTTACTTCGCTGAATATGCAGAACATGGATATCTCCGCGCCGTCTTTAAGCACGGGAGGTTCTTCGTAAAGCTGTGAAAGCGTGTTCATTCTGCAAAAAGCGGAAAGTACGCCGTAGCTTTGCAGAGGGTGCCCCGAAAGATACATTCCGATTATATCTCTTTCCTTTTCAAGCAGTTCCGGAAGAGGATATTCATCACAGTGCTCAATGGAAACATCAGCAGCGCTGTTGTCGGTCATGTCGAAGAAGTTTATCTGACCCTCCATATTTTTCATTGAAAAGGCTTGTATGCTGCTGAATATCCTGTCGTAATTTTCCGCCATTTCGCGCCTGTTAAGACCGAATTTGTCAAAAGCTCCGCATAAGATAAGGTTTTCAATGCTTTTGCGGTTGATGTCTTTTCCGTTCATACGCCGGCAGAAATTTTCCAGCGAGGTGAAATTTCCGCCCTTGTTTCTTTCGCGTATTATCTCGTCTATGGAATTATATCCAAGTCCCTTTACTGCGGATAAAGCAAAGCGTATTCCCTCCGGAACGGGGGAAAATCCCGATCCGCTCTCGTTTATATCCGGACTGAGTATCTTTATCCCTTTTCTGGAACATTCGCCGGTGTATTCAAGCAGCTTTCCTATGCTGTCCATGCAGCTGGTCATGAGCGCAGCCATGTATTCCTTGAAATAATGGCATTTAAGATATGCCGTCCGATAACAGATGTATGCATATGCCGCAGCGTGGGATTTGTTGAAAGCATATGAAGCAAAGCCGGACATTTCGTCAAAAATTTCATTTGCAGTATCTTCCGGAACGCCGTTTTTCTTTGCTCCTTCTACAAATATGCTGCGTTCTTCTATCATTACCGAGTGTTTTTTCTTAGCCATTGCGCGGCGGACAAGATCCGCACGTCCGTAGGAATATCCTCCCATTTTCCGGCATATTTCCATTACCTGTTCCTGATATACGATACAGCCGTAGGTGACTTCAAGTATATCTTTCAGAATAGGGTGCTTGTAGGTGACTTTTGATCTGTCATGCCGGCATTCGATGTATCTTGGTATGCTGTCCATAGGTCCCGGACGGTACAGCGATATGACCGCTATGATATCCTCTATGTTTTCCGGCCGAAGCCTTGTAAGCACCTGTCTGATGCCGCTGCTTTCAAGCTGGAATATGCCGGACGTCTGTCCGCGCGATATCATTTCAAATGTTTCTTTATCGTCCATAGGTATTTTTTCAATGTCAAAATCCGGTATGGACATTTTTATAAAGTCGGACGCGTCGCGTATAACAGTCAGGTTGCGCAGACCGAGGAAGTCCATTTTTAATAGCCCCAGACTTTCAAGTATCGGGAATACATACTGCGTTACGACCGAATCACCGTTTAACTGCACCGGAACGTAATCGCTTACCGGAGCGTCCGATATCACAACTCCGGCAGCATGGGTGGAAGCGTGTCTCGGCATACCCTCCAGCTTCATGGCTGTGTCGATAAGAGTTTTTACCGTCATATCGCTTTTGTACAGCCCTGAAAGTTCGCTGCTTTCTTTCATTGCCGATCCGATAGTTACATGTGTGCCGAACGGTATAAGTTTTGATACCCTGTCCACTGCCTGATATGGGATCTCCATTACTCTGCCCACGTCACGTATCGCGCCTTTTGCCGCCATTGTTCCAAAAGTTATTATCTGTGCGACTCTGTCCTTGCCGTATTTGTTTACAACGTAATCAATTACCTTCTGACGTCCCTCATAGCAGAAGTCCACGTCAAAATCAGGCATTGAAACTCTCTCCGGATTAAGGAACCTTTCAAACAGCAGATTATGTTTTATAGGGTCGATACTGGTTATGCCTATGCAGTAAGCCGCCAGACTTCCCGCGCCGGAACCTCTTCCGGGACCTACGGGAATGTTGTTTTCCTTTGCAAATCTTATATAGTCCCATACTATAAGGTAATAATCGGTATAACCCATTTTGATTATAACGTCCAGTTCGTATTCCATGCGCTCGGAGATCTCTTTGGCAGGCTCATTGCCGTAATATTTTTTTAGTCCCTGATAGCATAGGCTGCGGAAATATTCTTCGTTATCGTCAACGCCGTCGGCGGTAAAACGGGGCAGTTTTATTTTTCCGAACTCAAAGGAAACGCTGCACATTTCGGCGATCTTAGCTGTATTTTCCACCGCCTGAGGAACATTTGAAAAAAGTTCAAGCATTTCCTGTTCCGACTTCATGTAAAATTCATTGGTAGGGAACGAAAGGGGATTAGGCTGACTGAGCGGAGTATTTGTCTGTATCGCTATCAGGATCTTCTGAATATCAGCGTCCTCTTTCATAATGTAGTGCGCATCATTCGTAGCCGCAAGAGGGATACCTGTTTCTGCGGAAAGTCTGTAAAGCAGCGGAAGTATCCTTTCTTCCTCGCGGATATTATGATCCTGTATTTCAATGTAATAGTTTCCCTTGCCGAAAATGTCAAGATATTTCAGAGCGGCGGCTTTTGCGTTTTCATATTCGCCGTTGATGAGTTTTCTGGGTATCTCGCCGGCAAGACAGCCGGAAAGCGCTATTATTCCCTCATGATATTTTTCAAGAAGTTCGGTATCCACACGGGGCTTGTTATAAAATCCTTCGGTGTAGCCGTAGGAGACCATTTTTATCAGATTGTGATAGCCGGTATTGTTTTTGCACAGCAGCACAAGATGATACGGCTTATTATCCTGACCGTGTATCTTGTCAAAACGGGTCCTTGGAGCGACATATACTTCGCAGCCGATTATAGGTTTTATTCCCTGAGCAACGGCTTCGTTATAAAATTCTACCGCAGCGTACATATTGCCGTGGTCGGTGACGGCAACGGCGGACTGCCCCAGTTCTTTTGCTCTTGAAACGAGCTGCTTTATCCGGCAGGCACCGTCAAGAAGACTGTATTCACTGTGAAGATGAAGATGTACGAATGACACTTTTTCAACGTCCTTTCAGGAGCCGCGTTTTTCCCTTATCCGTTCCGCTATTTCGGAAAGCTTTTTCAGCCTGTGGTTTGCGCCGGAGCGCCCCACCGGCTTGTCCAGCATTTCGCCTAATTCTTTAAGTGATACATCGGGATTTTCCAGCCGTATTTCAGCCATGTTGCGAAGCTCCGGGGTAAGGCTGTCCAGCCCCTCCGAGGCTATTATGTATTCTATATCCTCGACCTGTTTTTCCGAGGCGCGTAGAGTGCGCTCAATGTTTGCCGCATCGCAGTTTGCTATGCGGTTCGCCTTATTGCGGACGTCCTTGTAAATTTTCACGTTCATAAGATCTATGCTGCTCATGGTCGCTCCCATCAGCGTGAGCAGATCTTCGATATATTCGCTGTCTTTAAGATAAATAACGCAGGTGTTTTTCCGCTCGGCGTATTTTGCGTTTACTCCTACCGAAACGAGCAGCTTCATCAGATCGCCGGCAAGTTCCGGGTACGGAACGGCAAATTCCAGATGATATTCCTTTATCGGTTCGGTCACGCTTCCGCAGGAAAGAAACGCTCCCACAATGAAAGCAAATATACTGTTATTGTCTATCAGGTCGGTCTGAATCCTGTGGATCATAGCTCTTCCGGAAACTCTGTAACGGTAGATGATCTCTTCCCTGTAATGTTCTGACGGCACACTGACAGAATACAGCGCGCCGCCGTTTTTCTTTTTGATCTCCGATATATCGGTTATGTTCTTTCCGCCGATAACGTCATCTGCCAGCTTCCTGAAAAGACTGCATACATACTCGTTTTCCGTCTGGAATATTATCGCTTCCGGAGAAAATACCCTGCAGAACAGCAGCATACCGTAAAGGCAGCAGTATTTTCTGTCCTTGTCGGTCATGACGGAGCAAAGCTCTTTTTTTACCGAATAGGAAAATGACATTTTTATCTATCCTTTTCTATGTCTCTGTGGCTTATCCTGCATTTAAGATCTTTTCCGCAGAGATATTTGTATACGGCTTCCGCATAGGTAACGCTCCGGTGCTTTCCGCCTGTGCAGCCGAAAGCTATTACAAGCTGGCTTTTTCCTTCATGGATATATAGCGGTATAAGGAAATCGAGCAGATCCTCGAGTTTTGCAAGCAGAGCCTTTGACTGTTCAAAGCTCATTACATAATCACTTACGCAGCTTTCGGTGCCGGTGTGGTATTTCAGAGCAGGTATATAAAATGGATTTGGCAGACAGCGGACGTCAAATACAAGGTCTGCTTCGCGTGATACGCCGTATTTATAACCGAACGACATGACTTTAACTACCATTGAATCTTTAGGATCATTGAGGAATATCGCATATATGGTTTCCTTTAGCTGCCCCATGGAAAGATCTGATGTATCAATGTAAAAATCGGCTTTTTCCCTTACCGAAGCAAGTATTTTTCTTTCCGAATTTATAGCGTCCTGCAGACTTCCGTGGCATTGCTCGTCAAGAGGGTGCTTGCGGCGCGTTTCTTTGTATCGTTTTATAAGGATGTCGTCGCCGGCGTCAAGAAAAAGTATGGAAGTATCCATACCGTTTTCTTTAAGATAATTTATGCCTTCGTCAAGTTCAAGGAACAGCTCTCCGCCGCGGATATCCGTAACGATAGCAACTTTTTTCATCTGTCCGTTGTTTATGCATATTTCCGCAAATTTCGGTATCAGTTGGGGAGGAATGTTATCTATACAATAGTATCCGATATCTTCAAGAATATTTATCGTTCCGGATTTGCCGGAGCCGGACATTCCTGTAACAATAAGAAATTTCATTTTTCATCGATCCTTTCAGATATTGTCAGATATCCTTATCCGTTATAATGCGCGGTTCGCATTCAAGAACATAACCGGTCTTTTCCTTTACGGTATCCTTAACGATCCGTATAAGCTCCATAAGCTGGGCAAAGCTGGCATTTCCTTTATTGATTATAAATCCGCTGTGCTTTGTGCTTACTTCGGCGTCTCCTACATGAACGCCTTTCAGTCCGCATTGTTCTATAAGCAGAGAAGCATAGCTCCCTTCCGGACGCTTGAACGTGCTTCCGGCGCTTGGAAATTCAAGCGGCTGTTTTGAGCGGCGCTGTTCCATCAGCTTGTCCATTTTTTCTTTTATTGCGGCAGGATCTCCCTTTTCAAGACCTATATCCGCTGAAAGAATGATCTCTCCGCTGTCCGTGAACCGGCTGCGCCGGTATGAAAATCCGAGTTCGTTCATATGATACTCTTTGATATTTCCTTGTTTGTCCATGGCTTTTACGGAAAGGATAACGTCTTTCATTTCTCCGCCGTAAGCGCCCGCATTCATAAATACTGCGCCGCCGAGAGTCCCGGGTATCCCATATGCAAATTCAAGACCGCTAAGGCTGTTTTCCAGAGCGTAAATGCATATCTGGGACAAAGCCGCTCCTGCCATGCAGGTCAGTATGGTGTCATTTTTCAGTGAAATGGCGGAAAAATCTTTCCCGACAACGAAAACGACCCCGTTCAGACCGTCCGAATCGACAATAAGGTTAGAACCTTTACCGAAGATATAATACGGAACTTTGAGCTTTTCCGCAAGCGGAATAAGTTTCAGGAAACTTTCTTCGCTGTTCAGCTTTACAAGCAGACTGCATTTTCCGCCGATCCTGAAAGTAGTATAATTTTTCAATACAGCGTTTTTTTCCGCAGAACAGCCCATTTTTGCGGCTTCTTCGGAGATCTTTTCTATCCCTGTATCCATGGCTCCCGAACACCCTTTTGTTATATTTTTATTTACAGTTTATGCCGCTGTTTTATAAAATATTTCCTCTTTTTGAATTTATTAAGTCTTTAAGTTTATCCCAGCAGGAATTTATTATAAGCTCTTCCGGAAAGTCCTGTTCTTCAAGAAGAGAAAACGCAAGTTCGGTCTTTCCGATAAGTCCGCAGAAATGTGCGTCCGAATTTACCGCAACGGGGATATCGTATTTTTTGCATATGCGGATAACTTCGCGGTAATTGTCGGAAGTGTTTTTCCATTTTATAGAACTTTCGTTTATTTCTACTATCTTGCCGTACTCCTTGAATTTTTTCAGGCATTTTTCATAATCGAACTCATATCCCGTTGTGGCGCAGTGACCGATCATGTCCACATACGGATTTTCGGCTGCTCCAAGGTAAAGGTTCGTTATTTCTTCACGGGAGGCTTTTGCAAGTTTATCCCTGTGTATCGAAGCAATGATCCAGTCAAGGGAGCTGCATTCATCATCGGGGAAATCAATATTTCCGTCATAGTCGATTATGCTCGATTCAGCGCCGAAAATAAGTTTTACTCCAAGCAGCTCGCGCGGAAGCGCCTTGCGAAGATTGTGAAAGTGCCAGATATGGGGACCGTCCGTTGAAGCAGGCGTGTGATCTGTTATGGCAAGAGCCGTAAGACCTGCTTTTGCCGCATATTCTGCATTTTCAAGAACGGTAGAATATGCGTGTGTAGAAGCGACGGTATGTGTATGAAGATCGGCTATTATGTGCAATGTGCGTCCCTCCGGATCAATAGATATCCCATTTTTTGATAGTTTCTTTCTTATCCATGTCAAGACCGAGATTGTCAAGAAGTTCCTGTGCAGCGTTGTAGCCCATTTTCTTCTGACGGTTGTTCATTGCCGCAACTTCGAGAATGACCGCAAGGTTACGTCCCGGCTTTACGGGTATCGTAGCGCAGGGGACTTTTACTCCGAGAATGGAAGTATATTCATTGTCAACGCCCATACGGTCGTAGACCTTTTCACTGTCCCACGGTTCAAGCTCTACTATCATGTCGATCTTTTCCGTTACCTTTACCGCGCCCATGCCGAACAGACGGCGTGCGTTCACTATGCCTATGCCGCGTATCTCAAGGAAGTGACGGATATTTTCCGGTGATGAACCTACAAGGCTTATATTTGATACACGGCGTATCTCAACGGCGTCGTCAGCAACAAGGCGGTGTCCGCGTTTGATAAGTTCAACGGCGGTTTCGCTCTTTCCGACTCCGCTTTCGCCAAGGATAAGCATACCTTCACCGTGGACCTCTATAAGAACGCCGTGGCGTGTGATCCTTGGAGCAAGATGCAGGTTAAGGAAAGCTATGAGCGCCGCCATAAAGCTGGAAGTGCTGTCCTTTGTACGCAGCAGGGGAACTTCATACTTCTGCGCTATTTCCACCATTTCGGGAAAATAGGGAAGCTCTCTTGATATTATAAGAGCCGGTATATGCTGTGAGAAAAGCATATCGAGCCTGTCATAACGGCTTTGTTCGTCTATAGTTGCAAGGTATGCAAATTCCATTTTGCCGACTATCTGTATACGCTCGTTGTTGAAGTATTCATAAAATCCCATAAGCTGAAGACCGGGACGGTTGATATCGGTCTCGTCAACTATAAGTTTGGAAGGATCTTCCGGAAGATAGATCGTTTCAAGATGAAATTCTTCTATTATAGTCTGAAGGTCAACGCTGAATTTTTTTTCTGACATTAAATATCATTCCTTTTCTGGATCCGGCATACGGATATCATTTTTACAGATACAACTAATTCAATTATACAGCATTTCAGAAAAATTTCAAGTAGTATCAAATTTAATTTACATATTTTATGTGCGAAAAGAATTTATTTAAGAAAAATCATAAAAACTACTTGAAATTTTGTGCAAAATGTTGTATACTTTTATTTGTCGGTGCGAGGCGTTTTTAATGCCGCCGTGCCGGTCATGATGATTCTGAAAGGACGGATATATATGGCTTCCGTAGGATTTATAGGCGCAGGGAATATGGGCTTTGCCATTATAAAAGGCATTTCCGGCACAAATGATCCTAACATTAAACTTTTTGCCTTTGATACAAAACCCGAAATGCTGGAAAGACTTGCCCCACTCGGCGTGACAGCCTGCGGTTCAGCTGCCGGACTGACCGAAAAATGCGATTACATCTTTCTTGCCGTAAAGCCTCAGCAGCTTGAAGGCGTCCTGAAAGAAATTGCTCCTGCCGTAACAGCTGAAAAAGTGATCATCTCTATCTGCGCCGGCATCTCGGCGGAATATATAAGGTCGATGACGATACCCGACGCAAAGGTAGTTCCCGTAATGCCCAATACTCCGCTGCTGCTCGGCGAGGGCGCTTCGGCTCTTGCAAAATGCGGAAACGTTCCTGACAGTGAATTTGAATTTGTAAAGAATATATTCGCTTCCTGCGGAAAAGTAGCGGTCGTTCCCGAAAACAAAATGCGTGAGGTCATAGCCGTGAACGGCAGCAGCCCGGCATTCATATATCTTTTTGCAAAAGCCTTTGTTGAATATGCCGCCGACGTTGGGATAGATCCTGACGCTGCAAAAGAACTTTTTGCCCAGTCGCTTATAGGATCGGCGAAAATGATCACTGATTCGGGAAATACTATTGACGAACTGATAAAAATGGTATCATCTCCGGGAGGAACGACCCTTGCCGGACTTGATGAGCTTTACGGCGGAAAACTTGAGGAGACCATAAAAAAAGCCTGCGAAAGCTGTACGCGCCGCGCTTATGAGCTTTCAAAACAGTAAAAGGTTCTGAAAAAGGGCTCGTCCGCATATGCTTTTAGAAAAAAGCAAAGGACGATCCATATGACGGAAAGCAAAAAAGTAAAAGTTCCGCGCAGACGCAGCGGCGACAGGCTTCTTGTACTGCTGGCAGTGCTGTATTTTCTGGGAGTTGTTCTGGGAACGGTTCTGTACTGTACGGCAGATCCGGATAAGACTAAGATAATTGACGGCATTATCGGGGATATGATAACGGCAAGATCGGAACAAAGCTTCCGGGAGATCCTTGTCAATTCGTTTTCGGGAGCTTTTTTGCTGCTTCTGGTGTGTTTTTTTCTGGGATATTGTGTGATATCAGCGCCTATCGAAATGCTTGTACCGATGTTCAGAGGTCTGGGAGCGGGCGCTGCAGCAGCCGCAATGTACAGAATGTACGGGCTTCATGGAGCAGCCGCTTCGGCTTTGCTGATAGTTCCGAACGCAGTTTTTTCGGCGTTTGTGCTGATAATTGCCGCAAGGGAATCGGTCAGATTTTCCGCTGCGCTTTACAGTTCTTCTTTCGGCAGGGAGACGGAGAGAGCACGTCCCGACGTCAGGCTTTATTATACTAAATTTATCATACTGTCTGCCGGACTGGCATTGTCTGCGCTGGCTGACAGTATTCTGACTGTCGTTTCGGAAAAAACGTGGACAAGTCTGCTCGGGATTTAATTATATTTCGGAAAACGATATCGGCGCAGCTTTGAAAATGTTTATATCGGTAAGCTGCGTGGGGAAAATAAAAATAAAAGGAGCTGCATTTTTTGGCACTGTTTGGAATGTTTGACTACGAAAAAGCCGGTACCGGAGTGGAAAAGAACGCCCCGAAGAAAAAAGCCTTTTTTGAGTTCTTTGAACTTTACTTCAGGTATTGCTGGAGACTTGTAAAGCTGAATGTCCTTACATTTATTTTCTGTCTCCCGGTAGTTACGATAGGACCGGCTCTTGCAGGAATGACAAAAGTTCTGCGGAATTATACGCTTGATAAAAGCGCGTTTATGTTCCATGAATTTTGGAAAGGTTTTTCCGAAAACTGGAAACAGTCTTTGCCGGTGGGCTTGCTGGATACGCTTTTTGCTGTTTCTGCCGCAGCGGCGCTGTATGTCTACCCGAGAATGGGAGCTGCCGCCGAACAGCAGGGACAGAGCGGTACGATATATACCGTTCTTTGCGTGATATCGGTCAGCTTTGCGCTTACACTGTTCATGATGAATTTTTATATCATGCCGATGATCGTCGCTACGGATCTTTCTTTGAAGAATATCATCAAGAACAGTTTTTATCTGACCTGCATAGCTTTGAAAAAGAACGTTATAACTCTTCTTATAGTAGGAGTAACGGTGGTCGTTCTGGTCCTTATGGGAATGATAGGGATATTTATGCTGGTTCCGATATGGGCAATAAGTTTTATAGGGTTCGTTATAATGTATAATTCCTATCCGCAGATACAGAAATATGTTATTAATCCCTATTATGAGGAACGTGGAATGGATAATCCGGAGTATGATTATCTGAAACCGCTTTCAGCCGACGACAGCGTATTCACCGATATGGGAGGCAAGGAAAAGCCCATTGAGAGCAAAAAGAAGAAAAAAGGAAAAATAATTTCATAAAAACCCTTTACAAATCGGTTTTTATGTGTTATAATTACATCATTGTGTTTTTACACTGCGTTATCCGAATACTTGGTCTGCGGATTAAGCCCTTGATGGGAATGATACCTGCCGCTCACTATGTTTCCGGAGAATATTTTGAAAGAGGTGTTTTTGCTATGATGCAGAAAGAAGAAAAGACCGCTATAATCGCGGCTAACAAGACCAGTGAGAACGATACCGGTTCTCCCGAAGTACAGATCGCTATTCTTACCAAGAGAATAAACGACCTTACCGAACATCTTAAAGTGCACAAGAAAGATCACCATTCCAGAAGAGGACTTCTTAAAATGGTAGGTCACAGACGTAATCTTCTTAACTATCTCGCAAAGAAGGATATCAACAGATACCGTGCGGTAGTTGAAAAACTCGGTCTTCGTAAGTAAGATCATGTCAAGGCAGAAAGCAGGAGAATTTTTCTCCTGCCCTGCCTTTCGTAAGTTTAAGGACATTACCGCAATATGCGGAAGTCATATGTTCCGGCGGCGGCAATTAGCATTAAATCGTGTCCGGCAGGACCATTCCAAAGGTTTGCCGGCAGGACGGTCCTTTCGGGCAGGATTTATTGCTAAAGCTGCTTTCCGGAGAAAATTTTTAAGGAGGCAGTTTATGTTTGATAATTACAGAGTTTTCAAAACCACCTATGCAGGCAGAGAACTGACCGTTGAAACAGGAAAGACCTGCGAGCTTTCCAACGGTTCTTGCTGGGTACGCTATGGCGAAACAGTCGTTATGGCTAACGTTACCGCCAGCGTAAAGCCGAGAGAGGGCGTTGACTTTTTCCCACTTTCGGTAGATTATGAGGAAAGACTTTATTCCGTAGGACGCATACCCGGCTCTTTCATGAAGAGAGAGGGCAAGCCCAGTGAAAAGGCTATACTTACTTCCCGTGTAGTTGACAGACCTATCCGTCCGCTTTTCCCGAAGGATATGAGAAATGACGTTGCCGTTGTAATGACGGTGCTTGCGGTAGATCCGGATCATTCTCCCGAGATATGCGGAATGATAGCTACTTCGGTCGCGATATCAATTTCCGATATCCCTTGGAACGGTCCTATAGGCGGAATAAGCGTAGGTCTTGTTGACGGTGAGATAATCCTCAATCCTACACTTGCGCAGCGTGAAAAGTCCGACCTTAACCTTACCGTTGCCGGAACTGCCGAAAAGGTAGTTATGATAGAAGCCGGCGCAAACGAAGTTGACGATGATACCATGCTTGAAGCTATCCTCAAAGGTCACGAGGAGATCAAGAAAATGGTCGCATTCATTTCGGATATCCAGAAGCAGATCGGCAAGAAAAAATTTGAATTTGAGTCAATGGAGGTTGACCACGATCTGTTCGACGCCATTGAAGAACTTGTAGGCGAAAAGGTAAAATTTGCACTTGATACAAACGACAAGAACGTCCGTGAGGAAAGACTCAACCCGATCAAGGACGAAGTTCACGCTAAGTTTGACGAACAGTATCCCGAGCAGCTTGCAATGATAGACGAGTGTATCTACAAGCTCCAGAAGAAGATAGTAAGGAACTGGCTCTATGAGGGCAAGCGTGTTGACGGCAGAGGTATCGACGAGATACGTCCTCTTGCAGCCGAAGTCGGCGTTCTTCCCAGAGTTCACGGATCAGGACTGTTCACAAGAGGTCAGACGCAGGTGCTGACAGTTGCCACTCTCGGACCTATAAGCGATTCCCAGAGGATCGACGGTCTTGATGAAGAGGACAGCAAGAGATATATGCATCACTATAATTTCCCGTCCTACTCCGTTGGCGAAACAAAGCCGAGCAGAGGTCCCGGACGCCGTGAGATAGGTCACGGTGCTCTTGCGGAAAGAGCTCTTGAACCTGTCATTCCGTCCGTTGAGGAATTTCCGTATGCGCTCAGACTGGTTTCGGAAGTCCTTTCTTCCAACGGTTCAACTTCACAGGGTTCTATATGCGGTTCAACACTTGCGCTTATGGACGCAGGCGTTCCGATAAAAGCTCCCGTTGCAGGAATTTCCTGCGGTCTTATCACAAGAGACGACGGCAGCTTTATGACAATGGTAGATATCCAGGGACTTGAAGATTTCTTCGGAGATATGGATTTCAAGGTAGGCGGCACACACAAGGGTATCACCGCTATTCAGGTGGATATCAAGGTGGACGGTCTTACTCCCGAGATAATCAAAGAGGCTTTTGCCAAAACTCACAAGGCAAGAGATTATATACTTGACGAGATAATCCTTAAAGCGATCCCTGCTCCAAGACCGGAAGTAGGAAAATATGCTCCTAAAATGCTCCAGACCAAAGTTCCCGTTGACAAGATCAGGGAAGTTATCGGTCAGGGCGGTAAAGTTATCCAGAAGATCTCCGCTGACTGCAACGTCAAGATCGACATCAACGATGACGGAAACGTATTTATTTCCGGAATTGATATGGATAACGCAAAGAAGGCTCTCCAGATAGTTGAAACTATCGCAAACGATCCCGAGATCGGAGCTATATACAAGGGAAAGGTAGTCCGCATAATGAATTTCGGCGCGTTCGTTGAGATCGCTCCGGGCAAGGACGGACTGGTACACATTTCCAA
>CANQZR010000011.1 GCA_947628405.1 uncultured Clostridia bacterium | reverse complement strand
AGCAACTCCGTTGCCGCTGCTTTCAAAAATCTTGGCGCTCATAAGCCTGCGCCTGCCGCTCCTGCTCCCGAGCCTGAGCCTGTACGGCCAGCAGATGAGGATGATCTCAGCAACTCCGTTGCCGCTGCTTTCAAAAATCTTGGCGCTCATAAGCCTGCGCCTGCCGCTCCTGCTCCCGAGCCTGAACCAGTACAGGCAGCAGATGAGGACGATCTTAGCAGCTCCGTTGCCGCTGCGTTCAAAAATCTTGGTGTTTCTGCACCGAAAAATACATCCGCTCCAGCCCCTGCGCCTATACAGACTGACGATGAGAGCGATGTCAGCAATTCCGTTGCAGAAGCTTTAAAACATCTTGGCGTTTCCGTTCCTGAGCCTGCTCCTGCTCCTGCTCCCGAACCTGTTGCAGAAGCTCCGAAAAAAGATGCTGAACAAGCCGAAAAATATGAAGCAGGTGAACTGGAGCCTGAAGAGCCTGTTGTCAGATTCAATTCAAAGGGACAGGTCGTTGTCTCTTCTGTGCTTGACGCTATAAATTCACTTAATAATACACCAACTTCTCAAACAGCACCAAAACACATTCCGGCTGACAAGGCAGAACAAAAGCCTGCTGCCGTCAACACCGAAAGCGAACAAAATGTTCAGGTCAATCCCAATAATCAAAATGATCCTGCTGACCGCAAGAACAGCTACATGGAACTTTTTGCAAGCCGCCGGAAGAAAGCTGCGGCATCTGCTGCCGAAAATCAAGTCGCTTCTGCTCCGTCTGAAAGCAAAGCTCCTGTTCAGGAAGCTGCTAAGCCTGAACCCAAGCCGGAACTTACTCCTGTTCGTTCTACAGCTCCCGAAAATGATTTTACGAACTTTGATCTTGATATTTCACAAACGGTATCCAATTCATCTGAATTTACATTTTCTTCGTCCTCGCCTGCCGAATCTGCACCGGCAGCTTCCGACATTGATCTTGACGGATATGATTTTATAGGCGAAGAACAGAAGCCTACAGTAAGCAAAAGAGTTCTCAATGCAGTGCAGGATCTTGCAAAAGCAAAAGCCGAAGCAGAAAAAGAAGCTGCCAAAAAAGCTGCTGAACTTGCCGCAGAAAAAGCTGCCAAGGAAGCTGAAGAAGCTGCCGAAAAAGCCGAAGAGGCTGTATCCGAAAAGGCTGCTGAGGCTGTCACTTCTTCTGCACCTTCTTCAACTGTGACCGAAAGCGCGTTTGAAAAAATGAAGCGCGACATGGAGGCGCTTGCACAGGAAAGCGAAAATGACGCTGAATACGGCGAAGACGCTGAATACAGTGAAGAAAATGATATGTATGCCGTAACCACGTTCCAGGAAGAAGATGAAGACGATCAGGACGAGATCAAAGAATTTGTCTTTGAAGAACCAAGCGAAGACGGTCTTGATGCATTCGCATTTGCTGATACGCACGATTATTACGCCGGCAAAACAAGCACTCCGGAGATCGCCAAAGCTGAACAGCCCAAAGTTGAAAACAATACCGAACTTGATCTCAAAAAACTTCAGGAACAGATCAATGCTTCTATTGAAGCCAATAAGATCAATCGTGAAAGAATGCAATCCAAATACGGAAAGCGAGTTAAGGAAACTGTCAACAATCCATTTGCAGTACAGTTTGACGACGAGGAAAATCCCAAAAACAAAAAGAATAAAAAGCAAGCGGCTTCCGAGCCAAAGCGTCTTGCCGATCCTATCGACCCGGATATTTTCTTCAGCAAGCCCGGCAAAAACAAGGATTTTGACATGATTTCGGATACAATGCCGGAAATCAAATTCAAACACTGATAAAAATTACCCGCGTTTGTCATTAATATTGAATGATACACGCGGGCTATTTTTAATTTGGTTTTTTAACGGCAATAAGGAATTTTATCTTTTTTCCTTCATCGGTAAACATCTTTTCGTGCTCTGTCATGATGTTGTCCGGATAGTCCGAAGAATGAAGATCACGCGTAAGATATTTTATTTCAAATCCGGAGTCGGAAAAATATCCAATGGATTCTTCAAACAGTTCATCATCATCTGTTTTGAAATGTATCTCTCCGCCGTCTATAAGGAACACCCTGTACTGTTTCAGCTGCCGTGTGTGCGTAAGACGCCGTTTATTATGTTTGTCTTTAGGCCATGGATTGCAGAAGTTAATATAGAGCCTGTCTATTCTGTCATTTTCATCAAAGGATGTAAGTATCATTTCTATATTCTGGGAAACAAGCTTAATGTTGCTGACTTCACTTCCGGCTTCAGAAAAAGCCTTTTCGATCGTCCTGCGTGCAACTCCCAGCATGTCGCTTTTTATATCCATTGCCAGCCAGTTTATCCCGGGATACTTCAAAGCCGCCTGAGCTGCAAACCAGCCTTTTCCGCAGCCAAGTTCGGCATAAACAGGATTTTTATTTTCAAATACGGTATTCCATTTTCCTTTGTAAGCAGACGGATCTTCAATGTAATACGGACAGACAGCCAATTCGGGGCGCGCCCATTTTTTTCTTCTTATCCTCATAAAAAATTCCTTTCGATCAATATTTTTTATTATCTGACAATACTATTTTAGCATATTGCAAAAAAAAATGCAATTTTTTTATATGAATTATAGTGTTGATTTTAGGAATTAATTGTGATATAATTTATTTGTATCTATTAAAATTATATTAAGGTTCTTGTTCATACAATTTTTGGAAGTATATTCCGCTTTTTGAAAGGTCTTATGACAGAAACCGGAAAGGAAAATTTTACAAATGAGTTACAAACAGGATTTTATAAGATTTATGGTAGACAGCGGAGTATTGACATTCGGAAAATTTACCCTGAAAAGCGGAAGAATATCTCCGTATTTTATGAATTCCGGGAACTATAAAACAGGCGCACAGCTCGCAAAGCTCGGCAGCTTCTATGCTGAATGTATACATGAAAGCGGAGTGGAGTTTGAAACTCTCTTTGGTCCGGCATATAAAGGAATACCTCTTTCCGTTGCCACTGCTACCGCACTTTACAATAAATACGGCATTGACGCGAATTACTGCTTTGACAGAAAAGAAGCAAAAGATCACGGCGAAGGCGGCGTTATTGTCGGCAAACAACTTACCACAGGTGAAAAGATTATAATAATCGAAGATGTTGTTACCTCCGGAAAAGCGCTGAGAGAAGTTCTTCCTAAACTTAAAGAAGCCGCTGATGTAGAAATAGCCGGTATGTTCATTCAGGCGGATCGTATGGAAAAGGGTCTTAACAGCGACAGATCAGCAGTTCAGGACATTAAGGAAGAATTTGGCATAAATATTTATTCCATCATAAATATGGACGACATAATCGAAGCTATCAAAGACGAGGTCATTCCCGGAAAGGAATACCTTGACAGTATGAAAGAATACCGCAGCGTTTACGGAATATGAATTTTTTCGCTTCCCGCCGTCAGCGGCAGACGGGGCAAGAGCGATTTATAAACTATTTTAAGCCGCTGAGAAACGGAGCATAAAATGAGTGTCGTTTTCGATCTGACGGTTACCGGTCCGGAAATACTTGACGCGGTAATATTTATGGAGAAGTCCCCTGCACACGCCGCATTTAAAGAGGAGATCGGCAAAATACTCGCTGATTTCAACAAGACCTCTAAGTTCGGAGCAAATGTTGAGATCGACGTAAATGCGCTTATGGAATCATCATCAGATGTGGTGAAAAATATGCAGCGCGCATTCCTCATATGGACGTTCTATGAGGATCTCAGATCAGGAGCAAAAAATCCAAGATACGATACATATCTTAAATTATTTTTCAAAGGACAGGAAAGCAGGCTGATCTCTCTTAACGGAGGAAGCAAGTCTATTGCTCCGGAAAATACTGCCGAATTAAGGGAAAAATATATTGAAGAAATAGGAAAAAATCCCGATCTGTTCAACAGCCTTAAAGAATTCTTCTCAGGATATGTATACGGATATTTTTTCAACTATCTTAATGAACAGACGGTAATGAAAGATTATGCGGAATTTCTTGTATGTCTGGGCATCATTTCCAATAAAATAACAACCCCTGATGCAGCAAAACAGAAGATCCTGCCTAAAATGGCAACGCTGCTCAACAATGACAGATTTAAATACATAAGCGGAGAAGTTCCCATAGATGTTATGATGGAACAGATATATTCCCGTTTCAGCTTTACGGAGCTTACAAAGGACGAGGACGAAGTAATAAAAGCCGCTTTGAAAAAATGTGTTATCGGAGAATATTTCTACAATGAAGCAGACGGACTTATACTCGACGACGTTATGACTGATGCCATGAGCAAATTCAACGAAAATTACATATGCTCCGTTGATTTTGCCAAAAATCTCTATGATAATACTTATGACGGCAGCCGCACTTTCCTTGATGGAGATAAAGACGATATAGGCGAATTTACCGTTGAAAAACTTACCGATATCACGGCAGAAAAATGTTCGGCAAATCACGACAGCTATTATGTTTCAGGCAGAGAACCGATACTTGAATTTGCTCTCAGCGCCGACATGAAAGGCTACAAATATCCGCTAACATTCAATGATGACGGCACATACTGGTTTGCCGACATATATAAGGTAATACTTGCTCCGGCGTGTGATAAGGCGATCTACGTCGAAGTAAATGAAGAAGATCTTCCCCTGCGTATGTTCCCGTTTGCAGAACAGGCTCTTGAAACAAACATTATCAGAACGCTCGGAAATCTTGATACCAAGGGATTTTCTATCCGTTCGGACAAGAGAAATCATCTTGTGGAGATAAATGCTCTCCCCGCTTCAAAGACTCTTTCGGAAGAGGACAAGAAAATGCAGGCGCTGGAAAAACTTTTGTATGTTATTTCCGGAAATATGGATACAAATTCCTACAAGGAACTTATTGAGGAAAACGTATTCGGTACTAAACTTTACGAAGATTACATCCGCTACAGAATGGACTGCATCTTTGCTAAAGGAATGAAGAGCCTTGAAGCTAAGAAAAATCTTCTTGACGAGCTTAACAAGATTGGCTGATAAATAATTGAATTTACGGCGTACCCTTACGGTGCGCCGTTTGTTTTTTTGTAAAATGCAACAAATTTTTATTTTGATTTTTGTATAAAATTTACCCATAAAAATAACTGTGCCCGATCGTATATATATCAGACGGGTAAAATTGAGGTGGTAAACAGTATGACGGACAGACAGTTTGAACGCCGGATAATACTTATCCAACAAGGCGACAAACAAGGTCTGAAAGAAATTTACGATGAATATGGCAAAACTGTATATCAAAGCGTATACCAGATACTCAACAATACGCATGATGCGGAGGACATAACATCGGAATTTTTCTTGAAGCTTTGGAACATTGCAGATACATATTGCTTTGGCGGCAGGCATAAGCGCTGGCTTGTCACTATTGCAAGAAATATGGCTCTTGATATGCTGAAAAAGCGCAAACGTGAATTGCTTACACCTTTTGACGGTGATGATGACAACATCGCCGAACCCGTTGACAGCTTTTCGGTAGAAGATTCCGTTACCGGCAGTCTTTCGGTATCGGAAGCTCTGGAAAGGCTGGATACAAATGAACGGGAAATTTTAAACATGAAAATTATCGCCGGCATGACGTTCCGCGATATTTCCGCCGTTCTTGACAAACCTCTCGGAACGGTAACATGGAAGTACCGGAACGCTGTCGGCAAGCTGAAAAAATTTATCGGGGAGGTGGATTCCATATGAAAACTAACAAACTTATAAAACTTTACAAAGAAAATGCAGAAAAAAATTCCCCCGATATGGACTCCATCTGGGAAAAGATCGAAGGAAACCTTGAACCCAAGCCCGAAGGCACCGTCACCTCAAAACCCTTGCCCAAAAAGATAGTTTTCCGCAAACCTGCCGTATGGGCGACCGTCTGCGCAGCGGCACTGATAATTTTTCCCGTTTCCGTAAGGATCATAAACAACTCACAGTCACAGGATATGACATCAAACGAATCAATGGCAATGGACGCTGCTCCGGAAACACAGGCTATCACAACAACATTTCAGGAATATACCGAAGCCGCCGAAGAAGAATTTAACGGCGATATTACGGAAGAAGCCGCTCCGTCCGACAATGGAACATATTACGAAGCAGAAAATGCACTTTCTTACACACAGACCGGAGAAGAATATTTTGTTGAGGAAGATGTTCTTATCCGGACCGACGTTATTGTAAACGCTTATGTTGACCGGGTCTACAGCAAGGGAAATTCCACCTGCTATGAAATTTCCGCCGAAAACGCCGAAACTAACGAAACGGAAAACATCGTTCTGGAAAGTGATTCAATTTACACAATGAAGCAGGACGGAAGTTACATTCTTCCGCTGAAAAACGAAAACGGCAGCTATTCCCTTGCCTTTGAAAACGCTCCGCAAATAGAGGAAACGGAAAACGGCGGATTGATCTTCCACAACGGCTGGGTAAGTCTTGACGAAAATTCCGCCCCGACAGAATATCCGCAAGTAAGCGTTGACGACTTTTTCTACGACAGAATGAGATTTTCCTACAGCGGTGACATCTCCCCACTTATTGAAAAATGGCATGAAGTCAGACAGACCGAATAGAAAGGAAATATTATGAAAAGAAAATTTTTAAAGATAATTTCCGCCATTGTCGCAGCGGCAAGCCTGTCCGCTTGTGTGGCAAGAAAAGCGGACACGGAAACTCTGAGCGAGCTCAGCGTTACAACTGCATATGAAACTTACCACCCCACGGACACAATGCCTACGAAAATTTCAGAAATTTACGGAATAACGGACACTACACCTGCAGAAATTCCCGAAACTTACCACCCAACGGATACAATGCCTGCGGAAACTTCCGAGGCAGCAGCGGAGATACCCCAAGTGAACGAAACTACCGCCGAACAATCAGAAAATCTTTTTTTCACCGGCGTTGGTATGCCGACAGATTTTCAGCCTATAAACGGAAAACTAAGCGAGGCACTTCTGAAAAGCTGTTTGCAGAACGAGGATAAAAATTTTGTAATTTCGCCGTTAAGCATAAAACTTGCCCTGAGTATGGCTGCAGCAGGCGCGGAAACAGGTTCGGACACCGAAACGCAGATGCTGAACGCGCTGGGTTATTCCTCAAAAGAAGAAATGACCGAGGACTGCAAAAGGCTTATTGCCGAACTTGACCGAGAGGACGGAACTATCACGGTAAGCGATTCGGTCTGGCTGTCGGAGAATTTTGACAATGTTTATCCCGAATACCTGAACGGCATAAGCGAAAATTTTAAGGCGGAAAATTTCACCGAGGACCTGACCTCCGACAAGTTTGTAAACGACATCAACAGCTGGGTAAAAAACAAGACAAACGGGCTTATCCCCACGATCTTTTCCGAACCGCTTGACGACCTTGCACGAATGGTGCTTGTGAACGCGCTCTATTTCAACAACGAATGGGAAGTTCCTTTCAGCGGCGTAAGCAGTGAAAATATTTTCCACGGCGTTGACGGAGATGTTTCCACAATGTTTATGCACGACACGCACACAGTCGATTACGCTATGGGAGAAACTTTTGTAAGTATTGCCCTGCCCTACAAGGACGGTTCGGTAATGAAGCTGTATCTTCCGACTGACAGGAACAGGAATATAGGCGATATTATCTCCTCAATGACAAATGAACAGCTTGCCGAGGCAATGGACCTTTCCTATAATTCCACGGAAGTACAAATATCTATGCCGAGGTTTGAATGTGAGTTCAACGATTCAATGGTGGAAACTCTGAAAAGTTACGCGATACTTGAAGCATTTGACCCCGAAAACGCAAATTTCGGAGAAATGGCGGATATTTCAGACTGTAACCTGTATATTTCCGAAGTAATACATTCCGCAAAGATCAAATGCGGAGAAAAAGGCACAGAAGCCGCTGCGGTAACTGCGGTAATTATGCAAGACAATGCGGCGCTCCCCATTATAGAGTCCATAAACTTCACCGCCGACCGTCCGTTTATGTACGAAATAGAATCCACCTCCGGCGAAACGCTTTTCGAGGGCGTTGTGCAGTCATTCAATTAACAGAAAGGAACTGATACTATGAAAAAAACCAAGATATTAAGTTTTATAGCGGCAATTTCAATTTTAGTGGGAACGCTTTCGGGCTGCGGAGCTTCAGATAAAAGCACCGGCAACGCAGGAGCGCCTATGAACGGAAATTCTTATGACGCTGTTCAGGATAACAAGTCATACGAAAAGGTTTACGAAACTATCGGCGATATGGCGGAAGGCGAAGCATATGAAGCCATGCCCGAAACAACAATGGCATTTACAGAAGCTATGCCCGGCGCAGTAAACGGTGCTGTTATGATTCCGTATGACAACGGTTATTACAACACTGAGGAATACAATCCCATAGTTGAAAACAGTTTCAAAGCCGCTGCGGAAGAACCCCTTTCCACATTTTCCATAGATGTTGACACGGCTTCCTACGCCAACGCAAGACGAATGATAGAAATGGGCGGATATGTTGACCCGGACGCAATCCGCATTGAAGAATTTATAAACTATTTCGATTATGACTATTCAGAACCTACTACCGACGACCCGTTTTCGGTGAACACGGAACTTTCCGACTGTCCTTGGAACGACGAGGCAAAACTTCTGCTCGTTGGTCTTAAAGCGGAAGACATTCCCCAAGAAGAACGAGTTCCAACAAATCTTGTTTTCCTGATAGATGTGAGCGGCTCAATGTTTTCCGAGGATAAACTTCCCCTCGTTCAGGAATCTTTCTCAATGCTTACCGACAATCTTACCGAGGACGACAGAATTTCCATTGTAACATACGCGGGCGAAGACAAAGTTGTTGCAAAGGGTCTTACCGGCGACCAGAAAGACAAGATAAAGGAAGCTATCAACAGTCTTGAAGCAGGCGGTTCGACTTTCGGCGAGGCAGGAATAAACCGCGCTTACGAACTTGCGGAAAAATATTTCATAGACGGCGGAAACAACCGTGTTATCCTTGCCACCGACGGCGACCTGAACGTTGGTATTTCCAGCGAGGAAGAACTTACAAAACTTATTGAGGAAAAACGTGATTCGGGCGTGTTCCTTTCCGTTCTCGGATTTGGCACAGGAAACTACAAGGACAACCGCATGGAAGCCCTTGCAGACCACGGCAACGGAAACTATTCCTACATTGACAGCCGTCTTGAAGCAGAGAAGGTTCTTGTAAAGGAAATGGCAGGAACGCTTTACACCGTTGCAAAGGACGTAAAGATCCAAGTGGAATTTAACCCGGAAAACGTAGCTTCTTACCGTCTTGTAGGTTACGAGAACCGCGCTCTTGCAAATGAAGATTTTGCGGACGATACCAAGGACGCCGGCGAGATCGGTGCAGGACACACAGTTACAGCGTTATACGAACTTATCCTCAATGACGGGGAAAATTCAGCAGCTCCCCCTGCTTCACTGAAATACAGTTCGGTGAACTACTCCTACGAAAGCAACGGCGAATACAGTGATGAACTTCTGACCGTCTCCCTGCGCTACAAACAGCCTGACGGCGACACCAGCAAGCTGCTCGAAGTTCCCGTTTCAAAGGAGATCTACACCGAAAAAATGCCCTCTAACATGACTTTTGCGGCTGCGGCTGCGGAATTTGCAATGGTACTCCGGGGCAGCGCATACAAGGGAAGCGCCGACTGCGGACAAATTCTTGAAATGCTTGACAATTATGATTATCAGAGCGATGAGTACAAGAACGAATTTGTTTATCTTGTAAGAACTATGGATAAAAGAGGTTACTGATAAAAACCATTCATATATTTATCGCCCACTGCTTTAATATAAAGCAGTGGGTAAATTTTTTGTCAAATTTTACTTTTTGACTAATTTACAATAAGTTTTGTGCATAAATTCTGATAAAAATGTTGACATTTGAAGTGAAATTATGTTATAATTAATTAAATATGATTTTAAAATTTTGCCGTCCTGTCGGTTTTTCATATTTTGAGTTGGGAGGAATTTTATGGAACAGACAATCAACTACGGAAGTTACTCGGCTTACAAGGACACTGTAGCCGAACTTACGGAAAGTCTAAGTCAGCTTAAAGAATACTGTGAAAGCGTCGACCTTGTACATACTGCAAGATCCATTGGCGAAACCATCGAAAAAGTCGCCAAGGAACATTTTGAAGTTGCTATAGTCGGCGAGTTCAAGCGCGGTAAAAGCACGCTTATAAACGCTCTGCTCGGTCAGGAGGTCCTGCCGGCGGACGTTCTTCCCGCCACAGCAACGCTGAACAGAGTAACATACAGCGATACCCCGTATGTTATGGTAGAATACAAGACCGGTGAGACGGAAAAAGTAGATATCAACCAGCTTGAAAATTACGTTACAAAACTTTCCTATGAATCGGAAAAAACTGCCGAAACGGTCAAGCAGGCTACGGTATACTACGCTACCGACTTCTGCAAAAATAATGTTGATATAATTGACACTCCGGGTCTTAACGATGACGAACAGATGACGAATGTCACTCTTTCCATACTTCCCGAAATAGACGCTGCTGTTTTTGTTATAAGCGCTAACTCTCCTTTTTCACAGTTTGAAAAGGAATTTCTTGAAAAACGTATGCTTACAAGCGATATGGGACGTATCATATTTGCCGTAAACTGCTTTGGAACTTTCTCAAAAGAGGACGAGGACAGGATCGTCGAGACGGTAGAAAAACGTATCGGAAGCTACGTTATGGAAAAAGCAAAAATGGTAATGGGTGAAGATTCCAAGGAATTTGCCGTTTACAAGCGCAAAATAGGCAAACCCAAGGTCATCGGCGTTTATGCCAAAAAGGCGCTTATGGCTAAGGAAAGCGGCGATCAGGCTATGCTTGAGGAAAGCAACTTCCCTACCTTTGAAAAAGTCCTTGAAACAATGCTGACTCAGGAAAGAGGTTCTATCACCCTCCAGATACTTGCAAACAAAATAATCAGCTCCGGATCTGAGCTTATCAATTCCATAATCATAAGGGAAAATTCCCTTATGATGGAAACCGACGAATTTATGGAAAAATACAATGCCGCTATTGAAGAAATAGACGATATCAGGACCAAGAAACGTGCGGAATTTGTCCGTATCAACGACGCTGCCAACAGCGTTTTTGAAGATCTTCAGCCTATACTTGACAGCTACTGGGTGCAGATAGAAGAGACTGCAATGAAAGTTATTGACGATTATCCTATGAGCGCGGACGACCTCAAACGGGACAAACTCAAGATAGTTTATTCAAAACTTACCGACAGGATAAAGGACAATATCGAAAACAAAGCCCAGCTCATATGCGAACAGATCCAGAACGAAATAAATGTTGCGCTCAGTGATGAGGCTGTAAGGCTCCAGTCATTCGAGGACGAATTTTTTGCTTCCGTCAGCAGGATACAGGAAATGTTCTCGGTAACACAAAAGCGCTCCAGAAACGGCGGCGTTGTAGATCAGATCATAGGCGTAGCAATAGGAAGCGTAGGCACGGGAGGTCTGTTCATAGGATTCCGTGAAGCGGGCATCAAGGGTGCTCTTCTCGGAGGACTTACAGGTCTTACCACATGGCTTGCAACTTCGTTCCTGCTTGTAACCACTGTAGTCGGCGGCGCATTCCTTTCCCCTGCCGGACTTTGCCTTATGGCAATTGCCGGTCTTGCGGGAACTTTTACAGGAAAATTCTCCGTTGACAAGCTGCTCGTTCAGGAAAGGATAGACAAGTACAAAGCAGGCTTCAAACAGAATGTAAAGAAACAATTCCACGAAATGAAAATTTCCAGCGACTTTACCGAAACAGTCCGTCAGCAGGTATACGCTTCATTCCAAGGACTTAAAGCCAAGATCGAGGAAGAAACGGAAGTTATTCTCCTTGATACGCAAAAAACCCTTGACGGTCTTAACGAACTCAAAGCCGAGAAGAAAACAATGTCCGACAACGAAAAGGAAAAACTCCAGACTATTGCCGAATACACCGGCTCGCTGCTTGCGGAAACATATAATCTTCACAAGGCTCTTACAGATGACATGGAATAATACGGTAATTTCAGGGAGGTTTTCATAATGTTAAATTCAGCAGAAACATCGGGATATAATCCCCTGCTCGATATAGATACAAGTTTTGCAGCGTATCTTAATGCGCGCACGCGCTCATATAAGGATCACATCGTCGGCGGAATGATGGATTACGCTTTTGACGCGGATTTTTCTATAAAGCAGAAAATAACTTCTTTTTCCGCTTGGTCAAAGGTTTATAAAACACTGATAAGCAAGGATATCCCAAACAAAGTAAAAAGACTTTTTCAGTCCACGGATGTGGCAGGTTCGCTGAAACATCCTGAAATTTATGAGATAGTCCAGGTGTGCGCCGAAAGGCTTCAAATCAGCGTACCTACGGTGTATGTAAGAAATGCTCCGGAAAAATATGAAATATATTCCGTTTATGCCGAAGGTACAGAACCATGTATAGTTATAACGACCGGTCTTATCGATACCTGTTCAAAAGAAGAACTTCGTTTTCTTGTGGGACGTGAATGTGGGCATATACAGAATAATCACTGCATCTTCAATATGGCTGCTCCGTATTTCGGCATAAATCTTCTTGAAGAAGCCGAAGATATCGGCTACGAAAAAGGCAGCTCCGTAAAACAGATAGCAGGTACCATTTCGGAATGGATAAAGCTATCCGATATCACCGGAGACAGGGCAGGCATAATATGTATGAACTCGCCGCAGGATTATCCGAACACAGCCGTTAGTCTTTACAATAAAGGCGTTTTCAGCTTTTACGGCAAAGACAGCATTGACCTTAACGATTTCCTTGCGCAGTATGAAATACTTCACGTTACGCCGGCAAGGAGCATAAGGATATCCAAAGACTGCTCGGCAATTTACAGAAGGCTTTTTTCCGGAATGGAATTCCTGAGCTGTGAGCTGCTTTACAATTGGCGTTCAGACCTTAATAAAGCAGATATCCATACAGTCAATAAACAGGCTCTTGAAATAAGATGCGAGATCATTCTCGACGCTGCAAAGGGAGGTGTCTGATATGTCTGAAAATACAGAGTTTAGCTCATCATGGAGCTATGATAACGTTGAACCTGATATCGACAGCGTTCAGAATAAACTCCGCTCGCTTATGGCCAACAAGCCTTTGTGCAAAATACTCGGCGATGAATTTACCCTTCACCTTAAAGATTGGGACAAGGCAATAACCAAAAGACGTACAGAACCTTTCTCACTGGTCGTTCTGGGCGATTTCAAGCGCGGAAAAAGCACCATAATAAATGCCATCCTCGGCAAATCAATTGCTCCGGTAAATGTTGCGCCGGAAACGTTCACAATAAATTCTATAAGCTACAGTGAGGTACCCAAAGCGGAAGCTGTTCTTAAAAGCGGTCAGAGGATAAGTCTTGCCGCAGATGACCTTGTCCGCGAAAAACTGGAAAAGCTGATGAGAGCTTTTCCCGATACGCTGGATTACATAGACATAAGGGACAATGCCGAAATACTTAAAGAAATACGCATAGTTGACACTCCGGGACTCAGCGACCTTGACTGTCTTGACAAGCAGGTACAGGACTATCTTGTTAATGCCGACGCAGTCATTTACGTTGCCAGTGCGCTCTCCCCTTTCTCGGAATCCGAACAATTCTTCCTTGCAAGCCATATCCGTCCTCTTAGCTTCAGCAAGCTGTATGTTCTTGTAAATATGATAGACGCCATGAACACACAGGAAGATATCGAAAAGATCATAAACCGTGTTACCGAGCGCTGTGAGGCTATCATGCCTAACGCTTTTGTGTATGGTGTAAGCGGAATTGACGAATACCGCCGCAAGATCGGTCTTAACCGCCCGGATATAAAAGGTTTTCAGGAATTTTATGAGAACGAGTTCTTCAAGTTTGAAATGTCCCTCAGGCGTGAAATAATCATGCAGAAAGACATAATAAGGACACAGCGCGTTCTGACAATGCTTAACCTGATGATAAAGGATACCGCTGCCCGTATACATATGATCTATGATATGATGGCAATGGACAGAAAAAAACTTGATGATATATCCCAGAGCATTGAGCATGAATGTTCCGCACTGGCAAATGTTCTTGACAGCAAAAAGCCTAAAATTCTGCTCAGCATAACCGAAATGCAGCAGGAAGCCGAGCAATGGATGTACGGTTTCTTCTCAAAGCTCAGGGAAGATATCCTTGAAAGCAGAAATACTACTTCCCCGGAGGATATCGACAAGCATTTCTATTCCTATCTTGTTGATAAAGTAGGAGAAGCATACAGGAAATGTCTGGATATACACTGGCAGAGACTCAATAAGATAACAGCCCAGCTCGGCTCTGAACTTTCTCAGAAACTGGGCATATCAGCTCTTGCCGATGATACGGGAATGACTGTGGACGATTCACTGAACGATCTTAATATGCTGGTTTCCAAGTCGGTAATGGGCGCTGCTTCTGCAGGAAGCAACGACGCATTCCCCAGCGGAACTATGTCGTCTTTTAAGAATATTTTGCATAAAAAGCGCCAGACAGACATCATTGACACAGCTCTGGAAAATTATGATGATATAAGAAATAGCACCCTGAAGGATCTCAAATCCGCATACAAGGCAATGGAGGAAAATGCCGTAAGACAGTTGGATAATCTGTATCAGACACAGGTAGACGTAAGCCGCGACGCTCTCAGCCATGCTATGGAAATGACATCAGATATAAGCAGCGCTTCAGTAAGAAAATACCTTGAAGAAGCAGCAGACGTTCTCAGGGACGCCGCCAAAATACTTATGAAATATGCATAAAAATAAGGGAACGCTTGGGCGTTCCCTTATACTGTTTTTTTACATAAAATATCATCTGTATACCGTCATGAACATATTGTATGTAAGAATAGCCGCCAAAACTATATTAAATACAAGCGACATGAACACATATGCGGCTCTTGTTGATTTTCTGGAAAATTTTGATGACATAATTCCTACAAAGCAGCATGATATAAATGCCGAAATAATATTTAGAGCAGCATATACGGTAAATTTATCCACCGGTAAAAGTCCTGAAAGTTTTCCGGAAACAAAATATGAAACAACATTTGCAAGCGGAAGAATAAGGATCGGTATTGTAGCAAAGGCATAATTCTTTTTCTTTGCTCGCATATATGCAATTATAACGACCAGGATCAGCCCACACATGACAAAACATTCAACGATCATTTACAGCCCTTCCTTTCATTACCCCGTATGTGTAAGGATATAATCAGAAAGACGGTCATAGCTTTCTTTTTTAAGCCTTACGCCGTTTACTTCCGCATAAGACGGCGGAAGTTTGCCGTCGTTTCCTTTAAAATCCGTGCTTACATCTATATAAAAAACATCTTTCTGATCGGCAAAGTCCAGCAGTCTGGAATTATATGTATCTATATCGGAATTAAGGGCTATCCGGCTTTCATTATCCGATGTTACCGGAAGAAGCGACATAAGATATATCTGTGTTTTATCGCTTTTTTCTTTTATTGTGTCAATAAAATCCTCCAGTTCTCCAAAAGAACCTTCAAGATCATCAACTCCCACCATAATATATATCTTTCCTGCGTCAAGACCGAGCGCTGCGTCGGCTATGCTGCTCTCCGAATTATTTACCGAAAGAAATACCGTATTGAAGTTTGAAAGAGTTATCGAATCCGACAGCAGCATATTTGACGGAGATACATATCCGTTGTCTGCAAGCCCGGCAAGAACGGTATTGCCTATAAATACCGCATCATCATAATAGCTTTTATCTGCTTTTTCGCCGGCAGGAACAGGGTTCACAAGCGCAGTGCCGTCTCCTATGGGTTCTATACGAACTACCTCTTTATCCTCTATCTCTACCATATCCGAAGATATTTCAAAATCTTCTTTCATATAAAAAACAAAGCAAACCACAAAGCTCGCAAATATAAACAAGAAAAGAAATGATACCCTGAATTTGGCTTTTTTCTTTTCATTTTGCCTTATTTTCATAGCAAGGAACTCCCTTTTTTCAAAAATTTACAAAAAAATAATCAGTATCAATATTATTATACATTATTTTTATTAAAATTGCAACAGTTACGCGTGTATTTACAAATTTTTTGTCAAAATACAAGCAAAACATATATTTTACTTGAAAAAAATAAATCAATGTGCTATAATTATTTTATTCTTTTGTTATAACATTCTGAAGTCAAGGTGATAAATATGCCTGTTATAAAACAAAAAACAAAATCCCCTAAGCCTGCCGCTATGATCGTGCTGAGTTTTGTTATCGTAATAGCCATAGGTTCGATCCTGCTAATGCTGCCCATATCTTCGGCAAACGGAAAATTTACCGATCCTGTCTCGGCAGTATTTACCGCAACATCGGCAACATGCGTTACCGGTCTTGTAGTGGTTGATACCGGTACTTACTGGAGCATTTTCGGGCAGATCATAATACTGCTCATGATCCAGATAGGCGGTCTGGGATTCGTTACGCTGGTATCATTTTTTAACTTTCTTATCAGGAAAAAACTTGAACTTCGTTCGATACAGGTAGCATCGGAATCAATGAACACATCAGGATTTTCAGATGTCAAACTTCTGGTAAAATATGTAATCAAGATATCCGCTATCTGTGAATTTACCGGAGCGCTTATTTTAATGACATCTCTTGTCCCGAAATACGGACTTTACGGGGTATACATATCTGTTTTTACAGCAATATCTGCTTTCTGCAACGCAGGATTTGATATTGTAGGATCAGTGGAAGAACCGTTTTGCAGCCTATCTCCTTTTGCGTCCGATCCGGTAGTTATGATAGTAGTTCCGATGATTATCATTGCCGGCGGTCTCGGATTTTTTGTGTGGATGGATATTATAGAATACAGAAAGAAAAAGCGTCTGAGCCTTCAATCAAAGATCGTACTTATATTCACACTTATACTTATTGCTTCGGGAACTATGCTGACACTTATATCCGAATGGAATAACGGCAGAACTATAGGAGAAGCAGGCTTCGGAAGAAAACTTGCCGAAAGTTTTTTCTACTCCGTCAGCCTGAGGACAGCCGGTTTTAACACATTTGACCTGCAATCAATGAACTCCATTACAAAGTTATTCTCAATACTTTTCATGTTTATAGGCGTTGCGCCGGGTTCTACCGGCGGAGGAATAAAGGTAACAACTTTTGCCATAATCATAATGACTATTTTAAGCGTTATACAGAACAAAAGCGACACGATAATAATGGGAAGAAAGATAGATAAAGAATCTGTCTACAAATCCCTTACTATCATAGTTCTGGCAGCTATGGTCGCAGGATTTACAGCGTGTGTACTGTTCTATTCAAATAACAGTATTCAGGGGATCGATGCCGCATATGAAGCTGTTTCCGCATTTTCAACATCGGGACTAAGTACCGGTGTTTCTGCGGCAAGCGGCGTGATATCAAGAATACTGCTTTGTCTGACAATGTTTATAGGACGTGTGGGACCGGTATCATTCGCAATATCAATATCCGTAAACAGAGCAGGCGTCAAAAACGAGGTTTACCCTGAAGGAAAAATGATGGTAGGTTGATATGTCGGAATTTACATTTGAAAATTTGAGAAATAATGTTGAAATATGTGTTTCGGACGAGCATAAATTCGGTACAGACGCTTTCCTGCTTGCCGATTTTGCCTCGCCAAGACATAAGGACAAGGTTTGCGACCTTGGAACAGGCTGTGGAATCATTGCCGTTCTTATGAAAATGACATTTTCCCCCAAAGAAATTTACTGCGTTGACATACAGCCGCAGGCAATAGAACAATTAAAGATCACTATACGGAAAAATAATTTTGAAAATTTCTTTCCCGTATGCAAGGATCTTAAATCGCTTGATAATGAAATACCTGCCGGAATACTGGACGTTGTTACCTGCAATCCTCCGTACAAAGCAACTAACGCAGGCATTGAAAGCCTTTCGGAAGCGCAGAAGATAGCCCGGCATGAAATAATGTGCAATATCGGCGATATTTGCAAGACTGCCTCAAAACTTCTGAAATTCGGCGGAAAATTATGCCTGTGCAATCGTCCTGAACGGCTTGCGGACGTTATTTCAGCCATGAAAGAAAATGATATCGAACCCAAAACATTAAGGTTTGTATGTAAGGATAATAACAGTGCACCATGGCTTTTTCTGATAAGCGGCAGCAAGGGTGGAAAGCCGTTTATGAAAGTTCTCCCCCAGCTTTATATTAATGGGGAAAACGGTTTTTCAGATGAATTGCTGAATATTTACAGAGGAAAGGCAAATATTCCAAAAAATTAAAAGGAGAAATATAATGCCCGGAAAACTTTATGTTGTCGGTACACCTATAGGAAATCTCGGAGATATGACCTACCGAGCCGTGGAAACACTTAAAAATGTTGATTTTATATGCGCTGAAGACACAAGAGTCACGGTAAAACTGCTAAATCATTTTGATATTAAAAAGCACCTTGTAAGTTACCATGAACATTCCGTAAAACAGGTTTCCGAAGAAATAATTGAACGTATGATCTCCGGCGAGACCTGCGCTGTAGTATCAGACGCAGGAATGCCATGTATATCGGATCCCGGCGAGGATCTTGTAAAACGATGCATAGAAAATGATATCCCCATAGAAGTTGTTCCCGGACCTACGGCAATGGCTTCTGCTGTGGCGATAAGCGGTATTTCTCCGTCAAGATTTTCCTTTGAAGGGTTTCTTTCCGTTACCAAAAAGCAGCGTTTCGCTCACCTTGAAGAAGCTGCCAAGGATACTCACACGCTTATTTTCTATGAAGCGCCTCACAAACTTACGGCTACACTTTCTGATATGCTGGAATATTTCGGAGACAGAAAAATTTCTATCTGCCGCGAACTCACCAAAATACATGAAGAAGTTATAAGAACGAATATTTCCAAGGCAATAGAATACTATTCAGACAAGAATCCAAAAGGTGAATTTGTTCTTGTTGTTGAAGGAGCAAGTCAGGAAAAGATCAATAACGAAATAACGATAGACGATGCGGTGATCCGGGCGCAAAAACTGATCTCAAACGGCATGAAGCTTTCAGATGCCTGTAAGGAAGCCGCGAAAATAACAGGCTTCAAAAAAAGCGACATCTATTCAAGAATAATTTCGGTCACGGCATAGATATGATATGCATATTATAATGCAGGGGCAGAGCAAGGCTCTCTCCTGCATTTTCTTTTTGATGCGCCTCGCCTGCCCAGATACTGTTTATCCGAAAAATGCGGAAAGCTCCGCAAAAAATTTTCGGGATATCGGTACAAACGGAACGGAAAGGAGTTATGCCGTATCCGGCATAGTTACGCAATGAAAAAATATACGATAGCTTTCAGTTCGGTCACAGTTGCAATGAAAGCTCAAAGCGTTCTACGTAACGCAGGATACAGGACGGATATCATCCGGACGCCTAAAAATCTGGCTTCCGGCTGCGGATACAGCCTGATATTTCAGGGAGATATTAATGCTGCGACCGATATTTTAGAAAGAAAGGGCATAAAATTCAAATCTATCATGGAACACTTCCGATAATAAATGAATATGCCGCGCTATTCCCGGATAAGGTCGATATAAACATATCTGCCTGAAACAGATATAATACTATAATAATACAGAACTATTCTGGAGGCTTCGGATAATGATAAATTTTGACAATTCCGCTACCTCTTTTCCCAAACCTGCCGCCGTAAAAAGGGCTATCATATCTGCGATCACAAGATACGGCGGCAATCCGGGAAGAAGCGGACATAAACTTTCGCTTGAAACAGCAGAAGCAGTTTATTCGGCAAGAGCCGCAGCAGCCGATCTTTTCGGAGCGGAACCGGAAAACACCGTTTTTTCTCTGAACTGCACCCATGCGCTTAATATGGCAATAAAAGGTGTTGCTTCAAACGGCTGCCACATAATAATATCATCACTGGAACACAATTCTGTCCTGCGTCCGGTACACGCTCTGTACAAACAAGGTAAATGCACATACAGTATAGCCGAAGTCAGCAGCAATGACAATGAGACTGTTTCAAATTTCAGGAAGCTGATAACACCGGCGACCCGTATTATCGTATGTACTCTTGGCAGCAATGTTACCGGGCAGATACTTCCTATAAAAAAAATAGCAATGCTGTGCCGGGAAAATAACATATGTCTTATTGCCGACGGTGCTCAAGCCTGTGGGATAATACCGGTAAAACTTTCCGACGGAATAAATATCATTTGTACTGCCGGACATAAAGCTCTTTACGGTCCTGCCGGAACGGGACTTCTTATAACTGACGGAAAATTTGACATTTCTCCCCTGACCGAGGGCGGAACAGGAAGTCTTTCAATGAAACCGGATCAGCCGGATATCCTGCCGGATAAACTTGAATCCGGCACGATCAACACTGCCGGGGCGATCGCTCTCGGAGCAGGCATACGATTTGTAAAAAAGATCGGCATAGAAAGAATATATGATCACGAAAACAAATTATGTGCAAATTTTATCTCCGGTCTGAAAAACATTCCCGGAATAACAATATACAGGTATGACGATCATCAGAATTATCTTCCTGTAGTTTCCTTCAATATTGACGGCATCACCGCAAATGAAGCAGCTGCGCAGCTAAGTGATATGGGATTTGCGCTTCGCGGCGGACTGCATTGTTCAGGATTGGCGCATACTTTTCTCGGTACCGTTCCTGACGGAACTGTAAGGTTTTCCCCGTCGGTATTCAATACCTGTCATGAGACAGACGCTTTGATATATGCCATAAAAAAAATCTCTTCCAAAATCAAATAGGTTTATGTACAAATACCCCACACAGCAAATTTTTGCTCTGTGGGGTATTATCTTTAATATATTCCGGTATTTATCAGCTCAGGTCAGGAATTGATACCCTGCTTGTAAGCACTGATCATCTTTTTGACCATCTGACCGCCGATAGAACCTGCTTCTCTTGAAGTAAGGTCACCGTTGTAACCGTTCTTGAGGTTTACGCCGACTTCATTAGCTGCTTCCATCTTGAAGCGCTCCATTGTTTCTTTGCCCTTCTGGGAATTTACATCTTTCATAGTATTAAACTCCTTACATAACAAATTTATATTCTATCCGCAATAATGCGGAACTGTAAACCGCGTTTTGGGGTTTGCCTTAGTATTATTTGCGGTCATAAATATATTATGTAAGGTAATAATATGAACTGCTTCCACAAAATGCGTTAATTTTCGATAATTTTCAAAGCGCATTTTACTCCGTCCACAGCGGCGGACATTATTCCTCCGGCATATCCCGCGCCCTCACCGCAGGGATAAAGTCCCTTTAACGATAATGATTCCATATTTTCATTACGGGTGATCCTTACCGGCGACGAAGTTCTTGTTTCGGGAGCTGTAAGAACTGCGCCCTTATCCCCGAAACATTCCATTTTTCGCGAAAAATCATTCAGCCCGATCTTTAGCATATCCGTAATAAACTCCGGAAAAAGTTCATTTAAGTTACATTCCTCCACACCTATGCTATATGTAGGATCAATTGAAGCTCCGTTCAGTCCGCCGTTCCCATTCAAAAAATTACCTACCGTAGACGCCGGAGCTTTGTAATTCTTTCTCGCTAAAACAAAAGCCTTACGTTCGATCTTTCTTGCAAACTCTACTCCGTCAAGCGGAGAATTGCCGTAATCGTCTGGAGAAACAGATACCGCTAATGCTGAATTGGCATTTTCACCATTTCTGGCAAAAACGCTCATTCCGTTTGTAACAACGGTTTCCCTTTCACTTGCCGCCGGAACTACAGTGCCTCCCGGACACATACAAAAAGTATAAACAGCGCGTTTGCCGCTGCGGAAAGAAAGCTGATACTCCCCTTTCGGAAGTGCAGGTTCGTTCCAATATTTGCCGTACAATGAACGGTCAACAGCCTCCTGTTTATGTTCTATTCTTGTACCTATTGAAAAAGGCTTTGATTCAAGAAAAATTTTTTTATTCAGAAGCATTTCAAACGTATCTCTCGCACTGTGTCCTATTGCAAGGATAAGCGCGTCGCACGGTATTATCTCACCGTCGGAAAGAGTTACCGAATTTACCTTTCCCGCTTTTTCTGAAATATCTGCAAGGCATGAATCAAATCTTACTGTTCCGCCGAGTTCAATAATTTTTTCTCTTATATTTTTTATCACATTTCTTAGTTTATCCGTTCCTATATGCGGTTTAGACCTTACCAGAATTTCTTCCGGCGCGCCAAATTCCGCAAATTTTTCAAGAACATATCCGCAAAGAGGATCATGTATCCTTGTGGTAAGTTTACCGTCAGAAAATGTACCTGCTCCGCCTTCGCCGAACTGGATATTGGTATTCGGGTCAAGAATTGCATTTTTCTGAAAATTTTCCACTGCTTTCACACGGCTGTCAACGTCTGCACCGCGTTCGATTATTACCGGCGAAAATCCATATTCCGCAAGTACAAGTCCTGCAAACATTCCGGCAGGACCAAAACCTGCTATAACGACTTTTTTACCCGAAGAGACTGCTTTATCCGGCATTACGACGCTTTTTGCTGCTAAAGAACAGAAAGGAAATCTTTCACAAATTTTTTCCTCGTCTTTTTCACTGCAAAGCTCAACCTTCACCGACGAAACGAGCTTTATACTGCTGTTATCGCGCGCGTCAACAGACGTCTTATAAATTCCGGCTCTTATGACGCTTTTTTCATTCAAGCCTATCTTTTTTAACGCCTTATGGATCACATCATTATCAGCCGAACCAATGGGGGTTTTTATCTGAGAAACAATTACAGCCATATTTTTTACCTTTTACAACATATCAATCGTCTTTTAAAGTTGCCTCAATGGTTGCTCTCGGAGAAAGCTCTCCGTCAGAACCTATGCACCATACATCATCATAAGACGGTATCAAAAATGTTATCGGAAGTTTCTGATAACGTTCTCCCATGGTAAAACCGTTTATCAGGTCTATCTGTGCAATAACATCAATATTTGTAAGCTGCTCCATTGATTCTTCCGAGCCGATAAATGTAGGCGTAACTCCTGATGTTATCATATTAAATTCATACTGTGACGGAACGTTTACAAGCTGTATAGAAGAATTGGTAAAATGTATTGAACGCCGCGCAAGTCCTTCGGACGGGCACTTAACGGTAACCGTTTTGACCTCATTAAGATCCTGATATCCTTCGGGCAGAAAATCCTCTGTAGCAAAAGTAAACTCTGTGCCGATATCAACTTCACGCATATCAATAGTGCCGATATCCAGACTGTCTCTTTTGCTTTCATCAAGTATGGCAACTTCAAGCTCGGATACCGAAAATTCCAGCTTTTCTTTAAAAGCAGCAACATCAAAACTTTCCGGAGCGTTGGTTATCTGAACATCAAGAGATACCGTTCCTTTTGTATAAACAGGCACATGAACGGTAAATTCCGATTTATCAAAAACGATCTGTTCATTATCGTCAACAATAGTTGTATTTCCGTTCAGAAGCTGTATTGAAGAAGTTCTGAAATCGGTAGTTCCCGTCAAAGAAGAATTTTCCTCAACTATTGCTGCCGCACCGGTGATATTATTTACCATTTCGGCAGGACCTGTAATATTTAAAGTATCAGGAACGATAACGATATCCTCCGGATCACCCATAATGTAACCGTCAGCAGCTTTTACACCTGAAAGTTTCGGTACAAGAGGTATCTCTCTTGAAACGATCTTATCAAAATTCACATTTATAACAGACGGTTCTATACTATCTACCGTAAAAACCTTTCCGGTAGAACATTCTATTTCCAATGGAAGTTTATATTCCATTGCATACATAACATCTTCCGCCGAAGCAACGGCAACAAGCTCGTCAGACTCAAGGTTGCCTATTTCTCCTCTGGCGCCTTTTATATAAACGGTAACGGTCTCGTCGGACTGTGACATCGCCTGGAACTCGTTTGCTTCGGCATATGTTCCGTCCATATCAATCTTTATAGGAACGTTGTACATGACTTTGGTTATTGTAGGATAAACACTTATTGAAACAACAAACCAGATAAGTATAGCTGCCACGATAGAGCTTATTTTTATAAACAGATCCTTTTCAAAAAGATGTGTAAAAAATAGTCCTATTTTATGGAATACATTTTTTATCATATTGAACATATCTTATGCACCCTCCGATCAGACCTTGTCGGTAAATTTCTTCCTGCGGAGGAAATCCATAAAACCGCCGTTGTTTTTTTCGTTATCATCCTCATCATTTCCGGGCTTGGAAGGCTTTGCCGGCTTCTGCGGTTTTTCGGGAAGCAGTCTTGTGCGCAGATATTTTTTAAGGCTGTCTCTGGTAAATCCTCTTGTAATTTCACCGTTTTCCGCAATAGATATCGTACCCGTTTCTTCCGATACTATTATTACAATGGCGTCGGAATTTTCGCTCATGCCGATAGCAGCTCTGTGCCTTGAACCGAGAGCCTTGTTTATTGTTTCTTCCTTTTGCGGCTTAGGAAGAAAGCACGCTGCCGCCAATACTATGCCGTCACGCATTATCACCGCGCCGTCATGAAGAGGTGTTTTAGGATAAAAAATATTTCCGAAAAGTTCTTTTGACGGTTCTGCGTTGATCACAGTACCGGTATCTATCTGTTCGCCAAGTTTGGTTTCCTGTTCAATAACGATAAGCGCACCCGTAGTTGTTGCGGAAAGATCTTCGCAGGCATCGCAGATAGCTTCGATAGCAGTTCCCCATTTTTGTGAAAGCACATCTGAATTATCTGATGTAAGCGACGAGAAAACCGGCAGCTTGGAAACTTTGGAATGTCCCATTTTTTCAAGGAAGCGGCGCAGTTCCGGCTGAAAAATAACAACTACAGCCAGAAGTCCGATATCAAAAACGTTTTTTAACAGATACGCCATTACATTCATCTGCGCAATATTCATTAAAAGATAAACGGCAAAAATAAGCACGATACCTTTTATAAGTCCGCCCGCGCGAATTTCCTTTACAATAAGTATGCCCCTGTAAATAAGAAAAGCAAGCACGGCAATATCAATGATATCCCCAAATTCGATCGGCAGGATACTATTTATATACGAATCGAGCTGATATATAAAGTTCATCTTATTTGTCCTTTCTAAAAGCATATATAAATATTTTACCATTATATACTGAATTTTTCAATACTTTTTATATAAAAAATTTCCGGCGGAGAAATTTTTACCGCCGGAATTTTTATTGATATTCAAACTTTCCTTTATTTTTCAACAGGCTCACAGAAAATTCGTATTCTGGGAAGTTTTTTTACGGTGTAATAGTAGTTTTCCGCCCAATCGTCTCCCTGCGAAGGATCGTTTTCGCCGCTGGCAGGCGGAGCGAAAATTTTCAGAGTCATATCACATTCACCGTCAAGACGTTTCTCATAGAATGCGCTCATCAGGTCTATGACCTTTGCCCCGGGAGATCTGTAGAACCAGCTTCCGTTGATCTCTATCATATAATTGCCGTTGTCGTCATCATCAAAATACAGTTCGCAGAAGTGAGGATCCTTTTCAAAATGAACAGGTATCGCAATTCCCTCCGCGTCCTCAGAGCCGCCCCAACGAAGCGTGACCGGGAGCTGTATTTCGTTTTCGCTCTGTTTCATTTCAGGCAGGAAACGTTTGCTGTGGATAATTTCTTTATATGTTTTCAGAACAGGCTGTGGGATACCCACATTCGGATTGTTTGGATCCTGGATCTCCAGTCCGAGACGTCCCCTGTCGCGGAACTGGTAAAATGTAAATCCGCTGAACCAATCAGCGTTTTCTTCATCAAGGATATCGCAAAATTCCTTTACCATAGCAGCCTGATCGTATGCGCCGGTAACATCACCGTCAGCGTTAAATTCGGACATTACCATAGGCTTTTCGATCCCCCCGTTAAGGAGTTTAAAACGTTCAAAGCTGAGCTTTGTCAGATCGTATATATCTTTTACCTTGCTTCTGGAGTGAGAATTTCCTCCCCTTTCAGCAACGTCATACGGCCAGCCCCAGTGCAGAGCCATATATTTATCCACCGACCATATATCCGCTTCCGGTATGCACTGAGCAAATTCCTTTTCCCTTTCCATTTGCTCGCCATTTTCGGGGTGTTCGATACCGCCTATACATATTATAGTTTTTACATTCGGCGCATATTCGTGGATCAACCTGCTGAATTTAACGAAGAAATCCGCAACGCCCTGATAATCGGTCCTTTTGGTGAAAGAAAACCAGTTTCCCGTCGCTTCGTGGTTTATACGGAGCATCATTCTTCCGAAAGTGCGCAGATCCTTAGCAATTGCAACAAGATGCTCGTCCGGCACATTCGGGTCAACGGTAAGCGTAAGAGTGACGTCCTGACCATGACGGCGGATATCTCGCATACAGTTGAACGGTTCACCGTCGGTATTACCGTTTATGCCGCCTTTGTATGTAAAGTAATCGTCATACGGATAGTCCCACTGAAACGACACTTCCGCATCCTTCATAACTTCCGAAATACGTCCGGGCCATTCTTTATCAAGAGGATAATAACAGTACATAAGGTTTATGCTTCTGTGCGGTCTGCCAAGAGTATGAAGGATATAATCCTGATCGACATACTCTCCTCTTTCGGAACCGTCTCCAAGGTCAACGGCACATTTTGCCTTTCCCATATGGATACCGTAGATCTTTTCGCTCATTAAAATACAACCTTTCCGAATTATTTTACACATTAAATCTGAACAGGACTACATCTCCCGACTGCATAACATATTCTTTGCCTTCGGAACGGACAAGACCTTTTTCCTTTGCAGCAGTCATTGAACCGCAAGCCATAAGATCGTCAAAGCTGACGACCTCAGCGCGGATAAATCCTTTTTCAAAATCGGAGTGTATCTTTCCCGCCGCCTGAGGAGCCTTTGTGCCTTTTTTGATGGTCCATGCACGGACTTCCGGCTGTCCTGCGGTAAGATAGGATATCAGTCCAAGAAGTTCATAGCCTTCCTTAATTATCCTGTCCAGTCCTGAAACTTCAAGTCCCAGCTCCGAAAGGAACATTTTCTTGTCCTCTTCGTTCATATCGGCAATTTCCGCTTCAAGCTGAGCGCATATGGGAAGAACAGCGGCTTTTTCCTGCTCGGCGATCTCACAGACTGTTTTATAATGAACAGAATTTTCAATATTGTTCTTAAAATCATCTTCACTGAGATTTGCGGCATAAATTACAGGCTTTGCAGAAAGAAGCGGAGTTGACTTTATAATTTCCTCCTGTTCCTCGGTAAATCCATAGGAACGCGCGGAATGTCCATTTTCGAGATGTTTTTTAAGATCCTCCAGAAATTCCGCTTCAGCGACAAACTTCTTATCTCCCTTTGCAGCTTTTTTGGCGCGGTCTATGCGGCGCTCCAGAAGCTCTATATCCGAAAAGATAAGTTCAAGTTCTATGGTTTCAATATCACGCCGCGGATTTATCTCACCGTCAACATGGATTATGTCTATATCTTCAAAGCAGCGGACAACGTGAACGATAGCGTCCACCTCGCGGATATCCGCAAGAAATTTGTTTCCAAGTCCCTCGCCCTTGGACGCACCTTTTACCAATCCGGCGATATCGACAAATTCAAGAGTAGCAGGAGTAAATTTTTCCGGGTGATACATTTCTTTCAGTTTATCAAGGCGTTCATCAGGAACGGAAACGATCCCAACATTCGGCTCGATAGTGCAGAAAGGATAGTTGGCAGATTCTGCCCCGGCATTAGTAAGAGCGTTAAAAAGAGTGCTTTTTCCCACATTGGGAAGACCGACCATACCAAGTTTCATAACAAAAATTATCCTTTACCGTAAATTTTTAAAATGACATATCAAATTCTTCGTCATCATCATAGTTTTCATATTCGCTGTCGTCAATATCAAAATTAAGATCGCGGACATAGTCATCTGCGCTGAAAGCCTTTCTGTTCTTTCTGTGGTTTGCGCCGGTCATGCAGAGAATACCAACGACCAGACCGACCAGAAACGACACAACAGCTATAAGTACAACGACCCACTGAGCAAGGACGATCTCTTCCTTAGCCTTAGAAATAGTATTTTCCGTAATTTCCTTAAACATAATAAGCTCCGTTCTCCGCCGAATATATTTACCCGGAAAATGCACGGCGGCGCAAATTTCCGATTTACTTATCATTATACAATTTTTTTGCCGGAATTGCAATATATTCCGGCAAATTTTATTGAAATTTTTGAAAATATGTAAATTTTGTCCATAAATATGAATTAAATTCTACCTATGTTTTTATTATCCTTTCAGAACATTTTCATTGAACATACACAATTGACGTTTATACTAAGAACATAGATCAAACAAAAAAGCCTTCAAAATACTTCTCCGGAAACAATAACGGCGAATGAAAAATTTCAAGCCGTCCCTGAAGGTGGGGGCGGCGTCCAAAAATTCCTCCGCATTTTGCGGATAGATCATATACTCTCCTCCTTTTTAATACCGGGCGCCCTAACATAAACGGGCGTCCGTTTTTTGTCCCGATAAAAAAACAAGAAAAAGATAATAAAAAAACATATGAAAAACATATCCGTATGATATACTTGATCTTGGAAAGGGGGAAAACAAATGAAAAAGGTCCTTGTGATAGAAGATGATCCTCAGATATGCGACGTGATAAATATTTATTTTATGAATGAAAATGTCCTGACCGAATGTATAAGCGACGGAAATGCCGCACTTGAATTTATAGAAAACGGTCTGAACGATATCTCCGCTGTTCTTTTAGATGTTATGCTGCCCGGTGCGGACGGTTTTTCAATTTGCAGAAAGATCCGCAGAAGCTGCGATATACCGGTAATTTTCATTACTGCAAGAGGGCGTGAAGAAGATATCCTTTACGGCTATGAACTGGGCTGTGATGATTATATTGTAAAACCGTTCAGGCTTTCGGAGCTTTTTGCCAAATGCACTGCGCTGATAAAACGTTCCGAGGGCAGGGTGATATCCGATATTCTCGAATGTGGGAACATAAAACTTGACACACGCAGCCTGCAATGTTTTGCGGAAGAAAAAGAGACAGAACTTCCTCCGAAAGAATTTGCCATACTGCATTTTCTTATGCAGCATAAAGGACAGGCGATCGACCGCGATACCCTTTTAAACAGGATATGGGGATATGATTATTTTGGCAGCGACAGAGTTGTTGACAATCATATCAGACTTTTGCGAAAGGCTCTCGGAAATTCGGGAAAACAGATAAAGACCGTTATCGGACGCGGTTATAAACTTTCAGACAAATAGGAGAAAATTATGCTTAAAAAAATGAAAAAGAAAAAACGTATAAGTTTAATTGAACTGCTTATAAAATATGTAGGTACGGCTCTGATAATTTCACTGCTTTTCGGGATAGGATACAAGAAATATATTCACCGTGAAATTGCGGAACAAATGAAAATTTCCACCATGGATAATTCCTTGCAGCTGCTCAATATTATAAAAAAGATAAACGACGATAATGGCAGTGAAAATATCATAAGAGATATTGACAGTGCTATGTCTGTCAATGACCATAATTATATTGAACTTTACAACCCTTTTGGAACGACTTTCGCTTACAGTTTTTCAAGCGGATGCGGTTCGGCGGCGGCGCTTATAGATGAAAACAATAATATAGCTGCTTCAAATAAAATGAAATTATGCACGATACTTTCTTTCGGCGA
>CANQZR010000010.1 GCA_947628405.1 uncultured Clostridia bacterium | reverse complement strand
GATACTCTTCCCGGAAATCTCCGCCCGGAAGCAGGACTTTTAGGAATAAGAGGCGCGCTGAAACTTTTTGCAAATATCCGTCCTGCAAAGCTGCTTGCTCCCCTTGCTTCCGCTTGTCCTCTGAAAAAGGAGATCACCGACAGCGGACTGGATCTTGTTATCGTCCGTGAGCTTATCGGCGGCGCATATTTCGGCGAAAAGAAAACTTACACAGACGACAAGGGCGTTAAGCACGCCAGCGACCTTATGACTTATGCCGATTACGAAGTTGAAAGGATCTGCCGCGTTGCATTCGATATGGCAAGAAAGCGCCGCGGAAAGGTACATTCAGTTGACAAGGCAAACGTGCTGGATTCCTCACGTCTCTGGAGAGAAATTTCCCACAAGGTAGCTGCTGAATATCCGGACGTTGAATTTAATGATATTCTTGTTGACAACTGCGCAATGCAGCTGGTAAGAAATCCGGGACAGTTCGACGTTCTGGTAACGGAAAATCTTTTCGGAGATATACTTTCCGACGAAGCGTCAATGATAACCGGTTCACTGGGAATGATCCCCTCTGCATCGCTGGGTGAAACTTCTCTGGGACTTTACGAACCTATCCACGGTTCTGCACCCGACATTGCAGGACAGAACAAGGCAAATCCTATCGCAACCATACTTTCCGCAGCAATGATGCTGAAATATTCTTTCGATATGTCCGCAGAATCGGACGCTATAGAAAATGCGGTCACGGAAGTTCTCAACGAGGGTTACCGCACGGCAGATATCATGTCCGACGCGGCAGGTCTCAAGTGTGTTTCCTGCACCGAAATGGGCGATCTTATTGCCAATAAGATATGACATCTTCTAACTTTCCCCATATATAAGGCACGGGTCTGTTCAATTGCGAGCAGACCCGTGTTATTTTATACCGAAAACCGCCGCAGTTCATATGAACTGCGGCGGTTTAGTTTTACTTATTATCCTTATTTCTGATCTCTACGCGCCTGATCTTTCCGCTTATGGTCTTTGGAAGTTCGTCAACAAATTCCACGATACGGGGATATTTGTACGGCGCGGTATTTTTCTTGACGTGCTCCTGAAGCTCCTTTACAAGCGCTTCATCGCCCTTGTCCTTGTAATCCTTGGTAAGAACGATAGTTGCCTTTACCACCTGTCCTCTGATAGGATCCTTAGCGCCTGTTACCGCAACTTCAAGAACGGCTGGGTGTTCCATAAGAACGCTTTCTATCTCGAACGGTCCTATACGGTAGCCGGAAGCCTTGATAACGTCGTCGGTACGTCCTACATACCAAAGGTAACCGTCCTCATCTCTCCAAGCAGTATCGCCTGTGTGGTAAATGTTATTGTTCCATGATTTGTTGGTCTCTTCGGGATTCTTGTAATATTCCTTGAACATTCCTATGTTTGGAACGCTTGGATCTGCGCGGATAACTATCTCTCCCGTTTCACCTGCCGGAAGCGTGTTTCCGTCCTCGTCAACAATATCAACGTTGTAAAGAGGAGTAGGCTTGCCCATTGAACCGGGTTTCGGCTCCATTCCGGGAAGATTTGCAACAACAAGCGTTGTTTCGGTCTGTCCGAAGCCTTCCATAAGTTTAAGACCGGTATATTCGAGCCATCTGTTATAAACTTCCGGGTTGAGCGCTTCTCCCGCGATAGTGGAATATTCCAGTCCCGAAAGATCGTAACCCTCTATTCCCTCTTTTATGAACATTCTGAACATTGTCGGAGGTGCGCAAAGAGAGGTCACCTTGTAGTCCTGTATCTTCTGCAAAATATCCGCAGAATGGAATCTTGTAAAATCATATACGAATATTGACGCGGCGCAGGCAAACTGACCGTACATCTTGCCCCACATACATTTTCCCCAGCCGGATTCGGAGATCGTAAAGTGGAGAGAATTTTCGTTCAGGTTGTGCCAGTGTTTTGCAGTCTGGATATGACCGATAGCGTAATAATGGCTGTGCATTACCATTTTCGGATAGCCTGTTGTTCCGCTTGTGAAATAAAGAAGCATATCGTCGGTAACTTTATTCGGTATCCTTTCAAGAGTATCGGGATATTTTTCGATTTCCTTATCGAACGATACCCAGCCCTCTTTATCGCCGCGGACAATGAATTTTTCTGTAATTCCGCCGTATTCATTGAGCGCTTCTTCAATATGGTCGGAAACTTCTCCGTCAGCCGTTGCGATAACATACTTTACGTCCGCAGCCTGAAAACGATAGGTATAGTCCTTTTTCATAAGCTGATTCGTTGCAGGGATAAGTACCGCACCTATCTTGCAGAGTGCAATTGTCAAAAACCAGAACTGATAATGACGTTTAAGAACGGCAAGGACCTTATCGCCTTTTTTAACGCCGTGAGCAAGAAGCATATTTGCAGTCTGGTTGGATTTTTTCATCAGGTCGGAATATGTGAAAGTGTGTTCCTCGCCTGTTTCGCTTACCCATACCATTGCTCTGTGGTCGGGTGCGCCCTTGGCTATTTCGTCGATAACGTCGTATCCGAAATTGAAATTTTCGGGAACGTGCATTTCCAGCTTTACAAGCGTACCGTTTTCATCGAAAGTGTCGGTAAGAAAACGTTTATAGAAATTTCTGAGATCCATTTTATTATCCTCCAAAATCATTTTATAAGAATTGCAAGAAATTCACATTTTGCTCCGTTGGTGGCTATCATTCCATGGGGTGCGCCCGAATCGTAAATTATGGAATCCCCCGCATTCAGTACCTTTACCTTACCGTCGATAACGGTTTTAAGGCTTCCGGAAAGGATATAGTCATACTCCTGACCCTCATGCACGGAAAGAGAGATCGGCTTATCCTGTTCCTCTTCGGAATAAGGCGCGATAACAAGGAACGGTTCGATCTTCTTGTCCTTGAACAGATATGCAAGGTGCTGATATTCAAAGCCTTCGCGGCGTTTAACGGGAAGTCCAGTACCTTTTCTTACTACACAGTAGCGTTTCAGCTTAGGATTTTCGCCCGTAAGCAGTTCGATAATATCAACGCCCAGAATTTCCGCACATTTGTAAACAAACGTAACGGAAAAATCCTTTTCTCCCTTTTCAATAAGAGCATAATCCTCAAAAGATACGTCTGTCCTGCGGCTCATTTCCTCTGCGGAAATGCCTACGATCTCACGCAGCGCTTTTAATCTTTCCGCAACTTCCTTAATGCTGTAATTCATACAATTTGCTCCTTTACTATAAAATTCAAGATCTGCTCCGGCGTTTCGGCAATATTTACCGCTCCGGCAGATACAAGTTCTTCTTTGGTTCTGAATCCCCACAGGCAGCCGACGTGACCGACTCCGGCATTTGCCGCCGTAGCGATATCAACGCTTGAATCTCCTACAAATACAGTTCCGCTTTTTTCCGCTCCCAGTTCCGACATTATCCCGTAAACTATTTCGGGAGACGGTTTTTTCGGAACGCCCGGGCGGCTCCCACGGATAAGATCAAATCTTTCTCCGAAATATTTTTTCACCAGCGACTGCGTAAAGCTGTCCGCCTTGTTTGATGCGACCGCTATTTTCACGCCGTTTTCCGAAAGCCTGTCAAGAACTTCGGTGATACCGCAGTACGGACGCGTTTTGTCGGTACAGTGTTCACTGTATCGTTTATTGAAAACTTCCAGAGCGTACTTTTTACTTTCTTCCGAACGCGCATTTTCGGGGAGACACCGTTCTATCAGCTTAGGGATACCGTTCCCTACAAAATATCTGTAAGCATCTGTAGAATGGGTGGGATATCCCATGCTTTCAAGTGCAAAATTTGCTGCGTCGGCAAGATCGTCAAGGGTATTCAGAAGCGTTCCGTCAAGATCAAATATAACAAGTTCCATGATCCAGAACGTTCCTCCAATCAAACATATTTAAGATATTATAACACAGGCAGCGCTAAAATTCAATAGATACTGCCAAAAAGAATGGCTTTATTTACAAATTATCCTGTCCGTTTACCTCTATCACGGTAAGGATATCCCCGTTCACCGTAAATCTGACTTCATATCCGGCAATATCCATTATATAAACTCTTTCCGGCAGATCCTGATAAGCCGGACGGGGATCCTGCGCCAGAAGCTCAATAAGTCCTTTTTTCAGTTCATCGGAGATCTTTTCCTCCGTACCTGCGGCAAACCTAACGGTCAGCAGACCGAAATTTTCCGGCGCTGCAAAACCTGCGGACGCATCTTCATGAAGGTCGGTATACGGAAGATACGGCTTTATATCGAACACCGGAGTTCCGTCCATTATATCCGCACCGCTTATATAAAGAACAGGCGCTTCATCTTCATCAAGATCTATTTTTTCAAGCCGGACGGAAGAAAGCCCTATAGGATTAGGCCGGAAAGGAGATCTTGTGGCAAAAACGCCCATGCGCTTATTTCCTCCGAGTTTCGGCGGTCTTACCGTAGGAGACCATTCTCCGCGGACGGTCTCTGAAAAGCCCCACAATATCCATATATGCGAAAATCCTTCCAGACCGCGGAAAGCCTCCGGAACACGGTACTCCGGTTCAAAAACTATCCTCGCAGGGATATCCGCAAGACCGCTTTGTCTCGGTATACCGAATTTGGATCGGAACGGACTTTTCACATAAGCGATAACTTTCATAGGATAATTCATCATATCTCCGCTCCGTAAACAGAAACTATAACTCCGTTTTCATGGTTTTTTATCCCGGCGGACATTTCCGCCGTTTCAAGCCGGGCAAGCGCCTTGCTGTCGGTCACTATCAGGGGACGATATCCGCTTTCGGGAGAGCCGTTGTTTTCTACGAATATCCTGCATTTTTCGCCGTCGGCGTCGATCCCCTCAAGCATATATCTTGCGGAAAGAAAAGCTGTACCGTCTGCTTTGGAAACTTTCTGAGTATCCACGCCGCTGCCGATGACAGTTCCGTTAAAATATTTTCCCACAGCCGTTCCGGTAAATGATATCATATGAATATCGGAATATTTTCCGTAAACGGAAAGTGTTTCGCCCATATTTACGATAATATCAAATATTTTTTCCATAATTCTCCTCTTTGTCTTTATATAAGATCATACCGCACAAATAATTTGTATCGGTAAATAAATATCCGAAAATTATTGAAAAAATTTACGATATATGTTATACTTCAAATCAAGGATAATCCTGAATGCCGAAAGGAGCGCTCTTATGATCTCGGAAAGCAATCTGAACCGTTACCGTCTTTTCTGCGCCGTGGCTGAATGTGAAAGCATTTCCAAAGCCGCAGAAATGAACTATATCAGTCAGCCCGCCATTAGCAAAGCCATAACTAAAATGGAAGAATCCCTCGGCACAACACTGTTTGTACGCAATCACAGAGGAGTTACCCTTACAGACGAGGGGAAGATCCTCTACGAGCAGCTCAAAGCCGCATTCGATATAATCAAAGACGGTGAGGACAAGCTCCGCAGGATAAACGAACTTGGCATAGGACGTCTCCGTCTCGGAACGAGCAGCATACTCTGCAAGCATATGCTTCTTCCCTATCTGAAAGGCTTTATAAAAGAAAATCCTCACGTCAAGATCACTGTAGACTGTCAGTCATCAGCAAAAATTTACCGTCAGCTCGAGGAGGGCAAAGTGGATATCGGTCTTATCGTAAGACCTGAAAACCCCTCCGATATTGAATTTCATTCCCTCGGCGAGATCGAGGACGTTTTTATCGCCGGCAAGGATTATATGAAAAATCTTCGTCTCCGTGAAGAAAATTCGGTTTTTGAGGAAGCAAATATCATGCTCCTTGACGGCGCAAATGCTTCCCGTATGCATGTAGACCGGTATTTCAAGGAAAATAACATTGTCCCCGAACATATCCTTGAAGTAAGCGGAATGGATATGCTGATAGAATTTGCTCGCACCGGCATAGGAGTTGCCTGCGTGATAAAAAGTTTTGTACAGAACGAGCTTGACAGCGGCGAATTTGTTGAGATACCGCTGTCTGTTCCGATAAACAAGCGTGAAGTAGGCTTTGCATACATGAAAAGCACAAAACTTACCTCCGCAATGGAAAAATTCATGCGATGCTGCCGGTCTTATCCTTCATGAGCTTGTATTCGATACTGTCGGTAAGCGCCGTTACAGATGCATTTATTATGTCTGTAGACGCGCCTACGGTAGTCCATATATCCTTGCCGTCGGTACTTTCGATAAGTACGCGTACATTTGCCGCAGTTGCGGCGCTTCCGTCCACAACACGCACCTTATAATCCACAAGGTGAATGTCGGCTATCGACGGATAGAATACCGTCAGCGCCTGACGGAGAGCCTTGTCGATCGCATTTACCGGACCGTCGCCCTCGTCGGCGGCAATTTCCGTTTTTCCGCCTACAGCAACTTTTACTATTGCCGAGGACGGGTTCTGCGTCTCTCCGCTCTTTTCGCCTATTATCTTGAAATAGCTGATATCAAAGAAGTTTTCCGTCATGCCGAGATACTGCTTTACAAGAAGTTCAAATGACGCTTCCGCTGCTTCATACTGAAAGCCTTTAAATTCCATTTCTTTAAGAAGATCTATTATAGCCTTTGTTTCGGGGCTGTCCTTGGTAAGTTCCGGAGCGATCTCGTTTATGCGCTGGAGGATAGCGGAGCGTCCGGCTACTTCCGACAGCAGGATATTACGCTTGTTTCCTATTGTTTCGGGAGGTATATGCTCGAAGCTGATAGGATTTTTCTTTACCCCGTCGGCGTGCATACCGCCTTTATGGGCGAATGCGCTTTTTCCCACAAAAGGCATGGTCCCGGCAAGTTTCATATTGCATACTTCCGCTATAAGACGTGTTACCTGTGTAAGCTGTGAGATATTTTCCTGCGGAACACATTCATATCCGAGCTTAGCCTGCAAATTTCCTATAACGGTGGAAAGATTGGTATTTCCGCAGCGTTCGCCGACGCCTGTCATAGTTCCCTGTATCTGTAAAGCGCCTGCCTTTACTGCTGCTATAGAATTTGCCACAGCGCAGCCGGTATCGTTATGGCAGTGTATTCCCACCGGAATTTTTACGGTCTCGACCGCCTTTGCGGTAATTTCGGAAATTTCGTCGGGGAAACAGCCGCCGTTCGTATCGCAAAGGATTATATATTCCGCGCCGGCTTTTTCCGCGGCGGAAATGGTTTGCAGGGCATATTCCGGATTGCGCTTGTAACCGTCAAAGAAATGTTCCGCGTCAAAAAAGACTTTCTTGCCTTTTCCGGTAAGATATTTTACCGTGTCGGAGATCATGTTCAGGTTCTCTTCAAGAGTAGTGCCTAAAATTTCAGTCGCGTGCATATCCCAGCTCTTCCCGAAAACCGAAACATATTCCACGTTCGTATCTGCAAGAGCATTAAGGTTAGCGTCATCTTCGCAGGAAATATTCTTACGCCTTGTTGAGCCGAAAGCGACTAACTTTGCATATTTTGGAGGACATTTTTCAGCCTTTTTGAAAAATTCCATATCCTTGGGGTTTGACGCCGGATTTCCTGCTTCGATAAAATCTATGCCGAAATCATCAAGGGCTTTCATAACGCTGAATTTATCCTCAACGGAAAAATTCACGCTTTCGCCCTGAGCCCCGTCACGGAGCGTTGAATCAAATATCTGTATTTTCATATTTTTACCTCACTTGATCTCAAGGATAGGTTCTGCGATCGAAGCTCCTGCCGGTACCATGGGAAGAACGTTAACGTCCTTGCCGATAATGCAGTTTATAAGCACGGGTTTTCCGCAGGAGATCGCTTTTTCCAGAACGGGACGTATTTCGCTTTTCTTTGAAATGGTCATGGCTTCTATTCCTATAGCTTTGCCCAGAAGTTCAAAATCGGTGGGCTTTTCAAGGGTAGTCTGTGAAAATCTTCCGCCGTAGAAAAGTTTCTGCCACTGACGGACCATTCCCAGAACGCTGTTGTTGAACACAAGCTCTATTACCGGAAGCTGATATTTTGCAAGGGTGGTAAGCTCGTTCATGTTCATATAGAAGCTGCCGTCGCCCGCGCAGTTTACGACCACCTTATCGGGATTGCCCACCTTGCAGCCTATGGCAGCGCCCAGACCGTAACCCATAGTTCCCAGACCGCCTGAAGAAGCAAAGCTCCTCGGCTTGCGGAAATTATAAAATTCCGCCGTCCACATCTGGTGCTGTCCCACTTCGGTGCTGATGACAGCTTCGCCGTTCGTAAGCTCGTCAAGAGTTTCGATAACGTCTTTAGGAAGAACGTCGTCGGGGTTCTCAGAGACCTGCAAAAGCGGATATTCTTTCTTCCATTCGGCGATCTGTTCCAGCCATTCGGAATGATCCTTCTTTTTTACCGCCTTGTTGAGCTTCTGAAGAACAAGTTCAACATTTCCGCAAACTCTGTAATTTGCCGGAATATTTTTATTTACTTCCGCCGGGTCGATATCTATATGAAGGATCTTTGCGTTCCCCATAGCGTTTTGAAAACTCTGTGCGGAACAGGTCACCCGATCGGAAAATCTTGAACCCATAACTATCAGAAGATCGCAGTTAGTAAGGGCAAGAGAGGAAGTTTTTGTACCGTGCATGCCCATCATTCCGGTATAACGCTCGCTGGAATTATCAAACGCGCACTGTCCCATAAGCGAAAGTGATACCGGCGCGTCTATAAGCTCGGCAAATTCTGCCAGTTCGTCGGCAGCGTCGCAGGAAACAACTCCGCCGCCTGCGTAAATAAACGGTCTTTCGGAATTTTCAATGATATTTACGGCTTCGGCAATTTCGTCCTCGTCCACTTCGTAGCTGTGAGCCTGAGGGGTCTGCGGTTCATATTCGCATTTTGCTGCGGTGATATCTTTCGGGATATCTATAAGCACAGGACCTTTTCTGCCGTCGTTTGCGATAAAGAACGCGTTCCTTATTGCATCTGCGAGCTTTGTGACGTCCTTGACGATATAATTGTGCTTGGTTATCGGCATTGTGATGCCGGTAATATCTACCTCCTGAAAGCTGTCCAGACCAAGCAGATCGGTAGTAACGTTTCCGGTTATGGCAACTATGGGGATACTGTCCATATACGCCGTTGCAAGACCGGTAACAAGGTTAGTTGCGCCCGGACCGGAAGTAGCGAGCACAACTCCGGTCTTTCCCGTTGAACGCGCATAGCCGTCTGCTGCGTGGGAGGCTCCCTGTTCATGTGAAGTGAGGATATGCGTTATCCTGTCTGAATAGCTGTAAAGCGCATCGTAAATATTCAGCACAGCGCCTCCGGGATAGCCGAAGATCGTATCTACTCCCTGTTCAAGCAAACATTCAAGAATTATCTGCGAACCATTCAAAATCATTTTAATATCTCCCTGTTACAATAAATTTAGTCGGTAAATCCATGAAACACCAAACATGGTTTACACGCACTCATACTTAAGTTATAATGGAAGCAGTGATTGGACTGACAAATTTCTCCCTGGGACACCACGCCCGTATTAAAGACCGTCATCCATGCTTTCATTATAGCGTTCGATTTTGCAGGTTGAGCCAACCATTTGCGCTCGTGTCACCCAACAGACAGAATAGGTAATGAGTAAAAGCGTGGCTTATCCGATTACAAATTCATTATTAGGAGAGATGTTTATGAACGCAGTAGGTATTGACGTATCCAAAGGCAGAAGCACCGTTTGCATTATGCAGCCATTGGGAGTAGTCGTGGCTGAACCATTTGATGTTTTACACAACGCTCAGGAGCTGAAGGAGCTCGCAGAGCGACTGAAGCTCCTGAGCGGCGAAACCAAAGTTGTCATGGAGTACACAGGTGTATATTATGAGCCAATCGCCAATGTACTCCATAACGCGGGTATATTTGTCTCCGTAGTCAATCCCTTGCTAATTGATGACTATGGCGGAAACCGTGTCAGAAAAATCAAAACCGATAAGAAAGACGCTTTGAAAATCGCTCGTTACGCCCTTGATAAATGGTCTGACCTTAAGGAATACATACCTGCCGAAAATATTCGCAAAACGCTGAAAATTCTTAACAGGCAATATATTCAGTACAACAAGCTGCTTGTTATGCAGAAGAATAATTTAATTTCCCTGCTTGATTTGGTTTTTCCAAAAGCCAATACATTGTTTACATCTCCTCGCCGCACCTCCGACGGGCACGAAAAATGGATCGATTTTGTATCAAAATTTTGGCATATTGACTGTGTTTCAAAGCTTTTCTTATCAGCATTTAAAACCAAATATCAAAGCTGGTGCAAGAAAAACAATTACAATTACAGCGATGCCAAAGCCGAAGAAATTTATGAATACGCTAAAACACAGGTAAGCACTTTGCCTTCAAACGACAGCGTAAAATTCATGATTACTCAGGCTGTCAGCCAACTTATTTCTCTGCTTAAAACTCTTGCAGCAATCAGGAATGAGATGGACAGCCTCTCCTCTCAGCTTCCCGAATATGATACTGTGATGAGCCTTTTTGGTGTCGGTCGTGTTTATTGTTCTCAGCTTATTGCAGAGATAGGAGATGTGCGGCTTTTAACAAGCAGAAAAGCTATTATCGGACTTGCGGGTATTGATCCTCCGCCTCATGATTCGGGACAAGTTATTGTTAAATCCAGAAGTATTTCTAAACGCGGTTCGCCTTATCTGCGCAAAACTCTGTTTCAGATCATGGTAACAATTATTCAAAACCAACCCGAAAATGATCCTGTTTATCAATTCCTTGACAAAAAGCGTTCCGAGGGCAAGCCTTATAAAGTTTACATGATTGCGGCTGCAAACAAGTTCCTGCGAATTTATTATGCACGCGTCCGTGAAGCCTTAAATGCCGCGTCCTGATTGCTCTCCTGATAAACCCGCAATGCGATAAACCTTGGGATTTTGAACCCCATTTCTTAATAGCCATAATGTCGCTTTTGACACAGTAATTTTTATATTTTACTTTGAATACAGACTGCTTTGTGCGGTCTTTTCGGCGTGCCTTTTTTGACATTTGTTAATTATTTGTAAACTATGCTTTTTAGGGGTTGATTTTTATTTGCAGGTCTTTTATATAAAATATTCATATCTGAAAATAAAAAAGCCTTCACCTCATGAAACATCAAGAGGTGAAAGCGTAAAACTTCCACGGTACCACTCTTATTCGGCATAAACCGCACTCATACACGTCAGACAACGTGCGCCTCTGTAACGGAAGGATCCCGTTCCGTCCTACTTGAAAATTTTTCTTTGGGGAAAATTTCGTTCGGCGAAAAGCTCCGAGGTGATCTATTATCGGCTGAAAAATACTGTCTCGCACCATAGGAGCTTACGCAAAGCCGCTCCGTTGACAGCTCTCTGAAAATTTTCTGTGCCGTTTTGCTCCTCATCAAAGCATTTAACACATATTATTAAAATGATATCACTTATGCCTTATCTTGTCAATAAATTTTTTGTTAATATTTTTCAGCTATAGTTTGTCCGCAAGGAATTATATTCCCGTCTACCCATAACATACCTTGAATACCTGTTATCGGAACAGACATATAATATTGACAATGAATTATTTTCCCGGAGAGAAAAATTCCGGATAAAAGGCGGCGTAAAAATGGATAAACGAACTATAAAAGCTGTTATCATAACTGCATTCATTGCGGCGGCGATAATAGCGGCAGCTGTAAAGCCAGAATTTTTTACAGGGATAATATCCCGTACAGCCGATCTTTTTATGCCCGTCTTTATCGGCATAGCCATTGCATTTGTAATGAATATGCCCGTATGTGCCATGCGGAATATTCTTATGAAAAAATGCAGCAGAATAAGCGAAAGGGTCGCTTCGATAATTTCGGTGGGAACGGCATACATTCTCCTGCTGGCTGTAATCACCGGCATAGTATGGATAGTTATCCCCCAGCTTTCGGAAAGCGTAAAACTTTTTTTAAACAATGCGGACAGATACTACAATAACTTTCTAAGATACTGTGCCGTTCTTGAAAAACGGGACAGCTTCGGTTTTTTTGCCGCGCTCAGGCAGGCTATCGAGGGGCTTGGTCAGAAAATACCATCTATGATAGAAGCCACATATTCCAAAACTACAGACATAATAAAAGGTGCGGCAGACCTGCTGATAGGATTTGTTCTTTCGATATATATACTTCTAAGCAAAAAAAGCATACGCCGCGCCGTTTCTGCAATTACAAGATGCTTTGCCGCAAAGCATTACGATAAATTATGCCGCCGATACAGGCTGATATATTCAACATTCAGTCACTTTGTAGTCGGACAGATCACAGAAGCCGTTGTACTCGGAGTTTTATGTTTCGGAGGAATGAAGCTGTTCGGATTTGAATATGCTCTGCTGATAAGCACCATGATAGGCGTTACCGCACTTATACCTCTTGTGGGAGCCATAATAGGCACCGTACCGTCGGCTTTTCTTCTGTTCCTGATAAAACCTATGGACGCAGTGTGGTTCATACTGTTTATAATCGTTCTTCAGCAGCTTGAAAATAACATTATATATCCAAGGGTCGTGGGCAAAAGTCTTGGGATACCTCCGCTTCTTGTATTTCTCGCCATACTTCTCGGCGCAGGCATCGGCGGAGCTGCCGGCATAATCCTCGGAGTGCCGATAATGTCGGTGATATACGTTCTTCTTCGGGAAAAAATATGCGGTGAAAACGCCTGAATATCCGGCAAGACCGGTCTTATATAAAAACGTCTGCCGGAAATTATCCGACAGACGTTTTTTACTTTTTCAGATCTTTTATAAACTTTTTAAGTTTGGAATATGTTTCCTCACTGAGTATATGCTCCATTCTGCAGGCGTCCTCCTCGGCATTTTCGGCAGAGACCCCAAGGTCGTCCATAAGAAAGCTGCGAAGCAGCACATGACGTCCGTAAACCTGTTCCGCCTTGGCAAGTCCCTCGTCAGTAAGAACTATCTGCCCATTGGCTTCAACGGTGATATAGCCGTCCGCTTTTAGTATGCCGACCGCTCTGCTTATACTCGGCTTGGAATAACCAAGCTCGGTAGCAACGTCTATCGAACGGACAAAGCCTGTTTTTCTGTGCAGTATCAGGATCGTTTCAAGATAATCCTCTCCCGATTCACGGATAGCCATAACACTTCCTCCTAAACCTGAAAATTTCTGTTCCGGATCGCCTCCGGGAGCATTTTATAGCCGCACGCATTTTCCGTGCGGACAGTTATTATTCTTTTGATCTTATATATTCGTCCATTGCCTTTGCAGCAGTTTTACCCGCTCCCATGGCAAGAATGACCGTTGCAGCGCCGGTAACGGCGTCTCCGCCGGCAAAAACTCCTTCACGGGAAGTAAGTCCGTTCTCGTCGGCAACAAAGCAGCCCTTACGGTTGGTTTCCAGTCCCTCGGTAGTATTTCTGATAAGAGGATTGGGAGATGTTCCTATAGACATAATAACGCAGTCAACGTCAAGAACAAATTCCGAGCCTTTTTTCTCAATGGGGCTTCTTCTTCCGCTTTCGTCCGGTTCGCCCAGTTCCATTTCTATACATTTCATTCCGGTAACGAACTTGTGTTCATCGCCGAGTATCTCAACAGGATTATTAAGGGTCTTGAAGATGATGCCTTCTTCCTTTGCGTGCTCGATCTCCTCGTTACGGGCAGGCATTTCGGCTTCGCCGCGGCGGTAAACTATATAAACGTTCTCCGCGCCGAGACGCTTGGCACATCTTGCAGCGTCCATAGCAACGTTTCCGCCGCCAACTACTGAAACGTTCTTTGCGTGCTGAACAGGGGTATCGGAATTTTCGTTATAAGCCTTCATAAGATTGACTCTTGTAAGAAATTCGTTTGCCGAATAAACGCCCTTTAAATTTTCGCCGGGTATTCCCATAAATCTCGGCAGACCTGCTCCCGAACCTATGAAAACAGCTTCATAGCCCTGCTCGAAAAGCTCGTCGACCGTTATCGTCTTTCCTACGACCGTATTTGTGTTTATTGTAACGCCAAGAGCTTTCAGACCGTCGATCTCCTTGCGTACTATAGCCTTTGGCAGACGAAATTCCGGAATACCGTATACAAGAACTCCTCCCGCAAGGTGCAGAGCTTCGTATACCGTTACGTCATAGCCCATTTTTGCAAGGTCTCCTGCGCAGGTAAGACCTGCCGGACCGGCTCCTATAACAGCGGCTTTATGACCGTTCGGAACAGGCTTTGATACCGCTCCGGTGTCATGCTCGTTATGCCAGTCGGCAACAAATCTTTCAAGACGTCCTATACCTACGGGGTCGCCCTTTATTCCGCGGACGCATTTTCCTTCGCACTGGGATTCCTGAGGACATACTCTTCCGCAGACGGCAGGCAGCGAGCTGGAACAAGAAATAACGTCATATGCGCCTGCAAAATCATTTTCGGCTACCTTATGTATAAAGGACGGTATATCTATATTTACCGGGCAGCCGCCTACACAGGGCTTATTCTTGCAGTTAAGGCATCTTGCGGCTTCGTCAAGAGCGGTCTCTTCCGAATAGCCGAGAGCGACTTCCTTGAAATTCTTATTTCTTACGTCCGGTTCCTGAGCCGGCATATCATTCTTTTTAAGAGACATATTAGGCATACTGATACACCTTCCTTTCAGACATTTTTGTAAAGATTGCAGACTTCTTCGTATTTGCTTCTTTCAAACGGCTTATACATGGAGGAACGCTCCATTGCTTCATCAAAATCAACAAGGTGTCCGTCAAAATCGGGACCGTCAACACAAGCAAACTTTGTTTCTCCGCCGACGGTAAGACGGCAGCCGCCGCACATTCCGGTACCGTCTATCATTATAGGGTTCATTGAAACGACCGTCTTTATGCCGTACTGTTTTGTAAGAGCGCATACGAATTTCATCATTATCAGCGGACCGATAGCGATCACTTCATCATATTTTTCACCGCTTTCGATAAGCTGCTTCAAAGCGTCCGTGACCAGTCCCTTTGTTCCGTGAGAACCGTCGTCCGTCATCATGCAGAGTTTTTCGGAAACAGCGGAAAATTCTTCTTCAAGTATAACAAGATCCTTGTTCCTGAATCCGACTACCGAGTGGACTTCACAACCCAGATTATGCAGCTTTTTTGCTATAGGATAAGCAATTGCACAGCCTACGCCGCCGCCGATAACAGCGACCTTTTTCAGTCCGTCCGTATGGGAAGCCACGCCGAGAGGTCCTACAAAATCCTGTATATATTCGCCCTCGTTCTTATGATTCAGCTTTTCGGTAGTAGCGCCGACGATCTGGAAGATAATAGTCACCGTGCCTTTTTCCCTGTCAAAGTCGGCAACTGTCAGCGGTATGCGTTCTCCGTCCTCGTCAACTCTGAGGATAATGAACTGACCCGGTTCAGCCTTTGCGGCTACCATGGGAGCGTCGATATCCATAAGCGTTACCGTAGGATTAAGAACTTTTTTTCTTACGATCTTATACATTCTATCATTCCTTTACAAAGTAGTAAAAATTTTCGATACCAATAATGACACAAGTCAACATTTTAATTATACACAAGATCCGCGATAAAGTCAATAATTTTTTTACAATTTACAAACATTCCGCCGACAGACGGTAAATAAAGCTGTTCCCTTTTTTGCCCGTCCGCTCCACAGCGCCTGCCGCCGTAAGGATATTCAGCATGAACGAGCCGTATTTCTGCCCGACGCCGGCTGCGCTCCCCAGATCGTGGGAGGTAAATTCTTCCGGCAGACCGTCGGGAATAAAATATTTCCAGCCGTTTTTTCCGGAAATGTATATTTCGTCCGCAAGCCCTACTGGTATGCGGTCATAGCGTACATATCCTCGTCTCCTGCCGCGTTTAAGACCGGTTTTTTCAGGCGGTACACGGTATTCCTCAACATCGAGCATAACAATGCACAGGCGGAAGTTTTCGTGTGAAAGGAACGGCTTTATTTTATATAGTTCCGGAAAAATATCAAGCGGCTGACCCGTAACGGGAGACTTTCTCCGCTTGCCCTTCTCCCTTGTTTCCGGGTCAATGGGAATTATCCATTTATTCCTTGGAATGGGATACACCACCGTAACGCGGCTGACCGGAAGAAAGGCTTCCAGCTTTTTGTACAGTTTTTCAAATCCGGCGGTCTGTATCTCTATGATACCGTCCTCGCCGACTATATCCGCCACAAATCCGCCTATTTTCTGTTCATGACTGTCGGAAAACGGTTCAAAATAATTTTTCAGGACAGCATGAACGGTCTTTTCGCCGTAAGTGCCTATGCCGTTTATTTCATGCTCCCCGTTCAGGACTTTATCCAGCGAATCGTAAAATCTTTCCTTATCCATACTGCCTCCGTATATCAAATACAGTCCGGACAGTGAATGTGCGCGCTCACTGTCCGGATCATTCTGCATATTTATCATAACATATCTGAAGCAAAAAATCAACTTTAAGGATATGGATATCACATCATCATTATCATATCGCCCTGACTTTTTATCCACATATCTATTCCGCTGCCGAATACCTCCGCCGCGATCACAAAACCATTGGCTTTTCTTTCCTGTATCTCGGCGGCAGGAAGTCGGTCAAGGACAGATTCAATATCATCACCTTTATAAAGGAATTTTATTTTTCTCAGCTTTCCGTCCTGTGCAAACTGTATACGTTTTCTGAACTCCCTCTCCTCAAAGCTGTCTTTATAGGGAGCAAGAAAAGTCCTGTTCAATATTTCATGATCTTTTATCCTGTCGATACGGTATATCACAGGGGAAATATCATCATTGTGATCCGGGGATCGTTCCTTATCTGTTTTGTCGATAAAAGCCGTAAGGTAAAAATAGTATCCGAAAAACATGATCCCTACAGGGAGTATCCTTATTTTTGATATTATCCCTCCGGGTCTTTCATAATCAATATTCATTATTTTATTTTCATTCACGGCAGTTCCTATATCCCAAAGAGTCTCCGTAAAATGCTTTTTATGCATAGGCTCTATGTAATAATAAAATTCATTGGAGATAAATTCGTTCAGCGTTTTTTTATCCCGGGCAGAAACGCAGTTTTTAAGCAGCTTATTTATTACAGCCGACATATCGTCTTTGCTGAAAGCTCTGCAGTCCATAAGTATTTTGCACACCGCAAGCATTTCGCCGCAGCTAAGAAGATCGCTTTCCCCGTCAACGAGCCTATAGCCTTTCAGGGTGCGGTCAAAAACTATTTTCCCGTTATGCTCTCCGTTTGTTTCCATGCTGCGGAGGAAATCATTGATACCTTCGATATCGCGGAGGACGGTCCTTTTTACAACGCCGGAACGTTCGGCTTCCTTTTCGGGAAATACTACTTCTCCCATCATAAACTTTCTGTATAAATAAAGAGCGCGGCTGCTTTTGAAGTTATCGTCCGATCGTTTGTTTTTCACAAATATTCCCCCTTGATGACATAAAGGAACGGAGAGCTTATCGGTGGTAATATCCTGTATATTTATGTCATTCTCCGATATATTCATATAATTTTATAAATTATATCACATAAATCGTGATTTTTCAATACCTTTAGATAACTTTTTTTATTGCATATAGGAATTTGATAAAATAATACATAAGGTATAAAGTAATAATAACGATGAATAATCGGCATTCCAAACAGATAATTGAATACTTATCAATGCAGCATATACTAACGGTACAGATATCGTTTCCCCATGGTCTGAATGTCGACTTCCACAATAATTTTACCTGAAAGGAACGGCACGTCATGAACAATGAACGTAAAAAAATATCATATGATGTTGGCATAAGGATACGGGAACTGCGCAAGGAACGTTACATGAGTCAGGAAGCTCTGGCTTTTAATTCGGACATACACCCGGCGTATCTTGGAAAAATAGAACGGGGAGAAAAATGCCCTACCATAGATACGATCTATAAAATATGCGTCGGTCTTAAAATACCGATATCCGAACTGCTTGACATTGAGCATGGAACAATGCCAACTTCGGAAGAAGCAATGTACAGGATAAAGAACGCTCTTTCGGGAGTTGACGCAGGATCTGCGGTAAAGATCGCAGAAATAGTTGAAAGGATCTCGGATATTTACAAGAACGAACAAGCGGCAAAAAGCAAAAACTAAAAATAGGCAGCTGCTCCGCAGCAAAAGATAACATTCCGCATGTAGACATAAAAAATTCCTCCGTATGGAGGAATTTTATTTTATCAAAAAATAACTTTTTACGAATATCCCTATATAATAATTATTACTTTATCCTGCACCTGAACTCTTTGCCATCCTCGGAAAGATATTTTTTTAACGGACATTCACTGCATTTCGGACTCCTTGCCGTACAGTATTCCCGTCCGAACAAAACCAGACGATGGCAGAAATCACTTCCTTCTTCGGGAGGAATGAGCCTGATAAGGTCCTGTTCCACCTTTGACGGCTCCGTCTCCTTTGTAAGTCCAAGACGTCCGGTAATGCGTATACAATGGGTATCTGTAACTATTGCAGGAAGATGATGCACATCTCCCATAATAAGATTTGCGGTCTTGCGCCCTATTCCCGGAAGAGTAGTAAGTTCCTCTATAGTCCTTGGCAATTCCCCTCCGAAGTCATAAAGCAGTCGGCGGCAGGCTGCAACAATGCTTGCCGCTTTCGTTTTGTAAAGTCCGCAGGGCTTTATTATTTCGGCTACTTCATCAACGTCCGCTTCGGCAAAAGAAGCAAGCGTTGGAAAACGTTCAAAAAGTTCCTTTGTAACTATGTTTACCCTTGCGTCGGTACACTGTGCCGAAAGACGTCCGGCTATCATAAGTTCATACGGTTCACGGTAAACAAGCGAGCATAAAGCGTCAGGATATATTTCCGCCAGACCATGCACTGCACGGGCTGCACGTTCTTTTTTTGTCATTCATTATCGTTCCTTTCATTGTCCGTATATTCGCCGGTCACACGTCCTTTTACTTCAAACCAGAATGTGCTTCCCACGCCAAGTTCGGAACGCACTCCGAATTTAAAATTATGCTGTTTCAGTATCTGCTTTACTATTGAAAGCCCAAGACCTGTGCCTATAACTTCACGGCGGCTTTTTTCGGCGCGGTAATATCTGTCGAATATAAGCGGCAGAAGCTCCGGTTCAATTCCTTTTCCCGTATCGGTAACTTCTATCCTTGCGGTGTCATCATCTGTGATAAGCTGGGTTATATATACGGTCTTGTTCTCGCCGGTATAGTTCACGGCGTTGTTTATCAGATTGTAAAGTACCTGCTCTATTTTGATGATATCGGCGCTGATCTCAAAATCGCTCTTTGTAGTTACAAAGAATTTATACCCGTCCTGTTCCGAAAGCAGGGTATACCGTCCCATTATATCGTGGATCTTTTTGGTTATCGAAAAAGTGCTGTAATTAAGTTCCCCTGTGCCGCTCTCCAGCTTGGAAAGATCAAGTATATCATTTACCAGAGCGGCAAGGCGGTCGCTTTCATCAATGATTATCCCGATATGCTCCTGCCGCTTTACCGGATCGTTCCCCGAAAGGTCCCGTACCATTTCGGCATATGCTTTTACCATGGTAAGCGGTGTACGGAGGTCGTGGGAAATATTCGCTATAAGATCGCGGCGGAGACTGTCGACCTTGGAAATTTCCTCGGCGGCATAGTTCAGCGTATCAGCAAGTATCTCCGTCTCGGTGTATCCGTGTCCGTCAAATTTGGCGGAATAGTCCCCTTCTCCGAATTTTTTAGCCGATTTGATGATCCGGACTATAGGAGTTTCGATAAGCCTTGCAAGGAAATATGATATACCAAGACCGAGTATCAGCAGCATCGCGCTTACAATGATTATCTGACGGTTGATTATCCCTATAGTTGAATTGAGCGGTTCAAGAGAAGTATTAAGGAAAATATAGCCGCTGGGATCGGACGGATCTCCGAGCACCATTACAAAAAGCAATACTTCATTGTTGAAGCGCGGATTTTTTACCTCGGTATAATAAATACCTCTTGTGCTTTCTTTTGCCAGAGCACGGTATTTATACAGATCTGTAGTAAAAAATCCGTGAATAAGACAGTTGCCTGCCATCATATCATAAGAATACACACGGTTTCCATATGCGTCCTGTATAAGTATGCACATATCATTGTCGTAAGCAAGCTGATCGAGGCTCCCGTCGGTAAATTCATCTTCGCTCCAGTCCGTAAGAATGTAATTTGCCACGTCAAAGATGTTGCTTACTTTCATACGCTTGTAATTAGCTTCAAGTGAAACGCTGAACGTGAACCACATCAGCACAAGGATACTTACTATGAATATAAAAAAGTATATCCATACCGTTATCCTGACAGATTTAAGATGTCCGTAACGAACAGGCTTGCCGCTGTTTTTCAAAATTCACACCTCCGGGTCAGGCATCAAATTTATAGCCCATACCCCTGAGCGTAACTATGAACTTCCGGTATTCTCCGAGAGAGCTTCTAAGCATTTTTATATGCGTATCCACGGTACGGTCGTCGCCGTAGAAATCATATCCCCATACTTCTTCAAGGAGTTTTTCCCTTGAAAGCGCTATGCCTTTGTTCTTTACAAGATAGAACAGCAGGTCGTATTCTTTAGGCGTGAGCTGAGCTGGAACGCCGTCTATGGTCACTTCCCTGCCGGTGACGTTTATTTCCAGCCCCTCGAAAGATATTTTTTCCATTTTTACGCTGTCGTCGGGCGCAGAGCCGCGTTTTAGCACGGCTTTTATCCTTGCGAGCAGTTCCTTTGGAGAAAACGGCTTTACCACATAATCGTCAACGCCTATTTCAAAGCCGAAGAGCTTGTCGTATTCCTCGCCCCTTGCAGAAAGCATTATGACCGGGGTGTGCTTTGTCTTGCGGATCTCCTTGACTGCGGAATAACCGTCCAGCCTCGGCATCATGATATCCATAACGATTATGTCGTAATCCTCTTTGCGGCACATTTCAACAGCTTCCATGCCATTCTCGGCTTCGGCAGTCTCGTAGCCTTCAAACTCGGCATATTCCTTTACGACATTGCGTATCATTTTTTCATCATCTACGATAAGTATTTTCGGCATTTTTCATCGTCCTTTCAAAATATTTCAGTGTCAGGAGCGCTATAAAAATTCCATATGCAGGAATTTTATCCGTATCATCGGGAATTTATTTGGAATATATGGAAACATATCCCTTAGTCTCAACATTATTTTACCATGCAATTATGACGCCTTTGTGAAATTTTAGTTTTATTTTAGTGATTTTGCATTATAATCATTGACAAGGACAATTTGTTTTTGTATAATGTAATTGTAGGAGCATATGCTCTAAACAGAAAATATTTTTATATCCCAATTTATGGCAATGTCCGCGAAAAGTATTTTACAGCAATACTTCATCAATACGCGAATATCGTCCCCATGGTATGCAGAAGAGGTGAAGACCGTTGCAAAAAATAAATAAGATAATGCTGACCGCAGCGGTCTGTATCGCCGCCGCGCTCACGGCTATGAATATTGCTTTCAGAATACCGGAATATACAGTGCTGATACTGATCTGCTTTGCCGCAGCATCAGTCATTTCGGCAGTAATAGTATTTCTCAGCATCAAGCATTTTGAAAAGGAAAGGATACTCCGCGAAAGGGAAAACATCCTGCGCATGATGCACAGCCTGAATACCATGGCTGTTCTCTGGGATTCCGACTTCCACTATGTTGAAGTGAACGCAGAGCTTACAAGATCCATCGGATATACCTCAGATGATTTGTCGGATATCGGCACGCTCCGCAAGGTGCTTCCTCCGGACGCTTTTGCTCCGAGCCTTCAGGCTGTGGTAAACAACCGTGACGAGGAATTTGAAGTTATTGCCAAAGGCGGCGCAAAGGTAAGCACTATCTGGAATACTTCCATTGTAAGCACCGTTGATGATAAAAAGCGCAGAAGCTGTCTGATGCTTTCTATCGGTCTTGATATCTCCGAGACCGTAAGAATGAAAGAGGATCTTATAAAATATTCCAAAGAACTGGCTGAATCGGAAAACAGATATACCCTTTCAATGGATCTTTCCGAGATCGGTCTGCTGCTGAAAGAACCCGGCAGGAGCAGTTATTATATCTCCGACCAGCTTATGAATATGCTGGGACTTAATGTTTCGGAGATCTCCGAAGGCGTGCTCAGGGCAAGGTTTCACCCGTCGGATACAATGACTTTCAACGCGCTTCAGGCAGCAATGGTGAACCGTCATCTTCTGAACGACGCCGGCACCATACACAGCACCGAGTTCCGTTTGCTGTCTGCCGACAACACCTATCACTGGTATCAGTTCAGATACAAGATCACCCCTGCGGAAAGCAAGCTGCTTGCCAATATAGGCGGCGCCGTGATCGACGTGACCAAGGATAAGGAAAAAGACCTGCTTATAGAAAAAATGGCATATATCGACGACGTTACACAGATATATAACCGCAATAAATTCATGCAGATAGGTCAGGAGACTTTTGAATGTTCCGCTGACGCAGACAGGTCATACTGGGTCATTGTGCTGGATATCGACAATTTCCATATTGTAAACGATACCTGCGGCTACCAGAACGGAAACAAGCTCCTTGCAGACTTCGGAAAGATAATCGACAGATCGGTCTCCGCAGGCGGTTTTGGTGCAAGGATAGGCGGCGATAACTTTGCGCTGCTTATCCACGACAACGGAGATGAAAAGCTGCCTGAAAAGATCATACGTAAAATACAGCGTGAGATAAAAGACCTTTGCACAGATAATTTTGCAATGCAGACTATCACCTGCTCCGCAGGTTACTGCAAGATGTCTGACGGCGGAAACGACTTTGCACAGATACTCGATCATGCGGAATTTTCGTTAAGCATGTCGGACGGTTCCAAGAACGATATCATCAGATATGACAACAATATCCACGATAAGATAATAGCCGGAACGGCTCTTGAAAACGAGCTTGCCGCCGCTATCGAAAACAACGAAATGGTTCTTTACTATCAGCCTAAGATAAACCTCAATGACGGTTCGCTGATGGGTATGGAGGCTCTTATCAGATGGATAAAGCCGGACGGCACGGTCATTCCGCCGAATCAGTTCATACCGGTCGCGGAAAATTCAATGCTTATTACAAAGATAAGCTCTTTCGTCCTTAAAGAAGCCTGCCGCCAGAACAAGGAATGGCAGGACAAGGGCTATCCGCCGATAACGGTATCAATAAACCTTACGGCTGTTGATTTCTACCAGACTGATGTTAAGGAAGCAATACATCATGCGCTTTCAGAAACGGGTCTTGACCCGAAATGGCTCGATGTGGAGCTTACCGAATCCCTTGCTCTGAAAGATATTGACCATGCTGTAAAACAAATGCAGGAGATCAGAGAACTGGGCGTAAAACTTTCTATGGACGATTTCGGAACAGGTTATTCTTCACTGAGCTATATACAGGTACTTCCGATAACACTTTTAAAACTCGACCGTTCTTTTATCATGTATCTTGAAGAGGACGAAGTCTCACGTGAAATAGTTTCAGCCGTTATAAAAATAGCCAAATCCAAGAAGATCGAAACTATTGCCGAGGGTATCGAGACTGTCGGTCAGGCGGAAATACTGAAAAAATCGGGCTGCGACCACGCTCAGGGATATTTCTTCGGAAAGCCTATGCCTGCCGATAAATTCGAGGAGTTTATGGCAATGAAAGCCGAACGTCAGCCGCAGGTAATTTCCGTTGAGCCAACCGATATATTATGATCTTTACAAGGGTACAGTTCCGTACTGTACCCTTGTGCAGTATATAAAATTCTAAAGGAGGATATTCTGAAATGGCAAAAAGAAGGATAGGCATACTTACAAGCGGCGGAGACTGCCCCGGTCTTAATGCAACTATAAGAGGCGTTGCCAAAGCATGCTTTGAAAGAATGGGAGAAGATAAAGTTGAGATAGTAGGTATCCAGAACGGTTACTACGGTCTTATAAACAATATAGCAAGGGATATGAAGCCTTCGGAATTTTCGGGTATCCTCACTCAGGGCGGAACGATCCTCGGCACAAAGCGTCAGCCTTTCAAGATGATGTCAGTTATTGGCGAGGATAATGTTGACAAGATAAAAGCTATGAAAGATACTTATAAAAAGCAGCGGCTTGACTGCCTGCTTACTCTTGGCGGAAACGGCACTCATAAGACTGCCAATCTGCTTTCCGAAGAGGGACTTAATGTTATCGGTCTGCCCAAAACTATCGACAATGATATATACGGAACGGACGTTACATTCGGATTTCACACAGCCGTTGATATAGCTACAGACGTTATTGATCGTCTACACACTACGGCGGCTTCACACAGCAGGATACTTATGGTAGAGATCATGGGAAACAAAGCCGGTTGGCTCACTCTTTACTCGGGCATAGCTGGCGGAGCGGACATCATTATCATTCCGGAAATACCATATGACCCGGAAAAGGTGATCGAAGCACTGAAAAAGCGCAGCGACGCCGGAAAAACATTCTCTATAGTTGCTTTTGCCGAGGGCGCATATGATATTGAAGAAGCCAAGCTGAAAAAGAAAGAGCGTGCAAAGCTCCGTCAGGAAGCCGGTATAACTACCGCTACTAACCGTCTTGCCGCACAGATACAAAAAGGCACAGGGATCGAGACTCGCGTATGTGTTCCCGGTCATATGCTCCGCGGAGGAAGTCCGTCGGCATATGACAGAGTTCTTGCCACAAAATTCGGCGTGCGTGCGGCAAAGCTGATAGAGAACGAAAAATACGGCTATTCCGTAGCAATGGTAAAAAGTCTTATAACAGAAAATCCGCTTAAAGAAGTTGCCGGAAAGACAAAATTTGTAACGGAAGATCACCAGCTTGTTGTTACTGCAAGACATCTGGGAATATCTTTTGGCGACTAAAGCTGATGCAATTTTTTGAAATTCAAATTATAAATGCTGACCCGATCTAAAATACAGTCGGGTCGGCATTTTATATTTTTTATAAATTATAATTCAGTGTTAAGAGTTGAGAGTTGAGATAAATGATAATTTGCAAGCTGAGCTTGCAGGCGTATACTCTCTTATCAGACGGCATAGAAAATATTATTTGTTTGAACTATATATTATAGTTTGGAAAATGATGATTTGTAGTGAAGCCCCCACGAGCAATGTCACCCCCAAAGTAAGTTTAAATAAATAGATGATATTTCAATTAGATCAATTGGTTAAGAAAATCATCAATTTCTTCTTTCTGGACCAATTCAAATGTCCCGTCCGGTCCATATTTCCTATATTCAAAATTAAAAATCATTTTCTCCCCCATTCTGAATTCACCCCATCTATATAAGTCAGAAAAAATAATTTTTCCATTCTCAAGCTTGACTTCTTTTATCCAACAGGTTTTCCCCAATCCGGAGCGCCAAGAAATTCCGGATATGTAAATATTATTTTTTATAGTTTTAAAATTAAAATCTCTGCATTCCTGAAAATCGTACACCTCATGCTCACAAATATTTTCCTCATCAGTAGGTGGGATAAATACATATCCATTTGTAACATCAATATCCGAAGTGCTGTCAAGTAATATAATATCATGTTGTTTTTTCTCAAATAAATACATTTCTTCGGTTGAATAAGATGTTAATATCATTTCAAAATCCTGATCAGAATCGAGAGCTAAAAATATTCTGTCAGTATATTCACTATAAACATTTGATGCCTCAGTCATTCCCCAAGCCGTAATAACATCATTTTCTGTCCAGTCCGAAGGCAAAGCATCTATAGTTCGATCAAGATAAGGAGGCGGCAGCAGTTCTGATCCAGTAATAAATGGATCAGAGATCTCACTGCAAATGTTTTCATTTGCAGTATCAGTAACATCAGAAATATCTTCTGTGACTGATACTGATAATTCCGGTTGTGTAGAAGTTGTTGTAACAATATCATTGTTATTCATAGGACCATTTACATTTTGGCAGCTTGACATTAATATGGTTAATAGTAATAGACTAATAGTTATGATTTTCTGTTTCATATTCAATAAGCAATTCCTCTCCAATCAGATAAGCACAAGCTATATACTGACAACAAATATATCATATTTTATACAAAATGTCAATAGAAAATTAAAATTTTTCTCAAAACTGAATTTATTGACTTGTTCAGACCATATTCCCTTAAGGGGGCTACCCTATTTAAACTTAATTCGAGGGTGACAAAGCCCGTGGGGGCTTCCCCACTAAATTATTATTTTAAATATGTAATTTTCAGTTTGACTTTTTTTAATTTTTATGATATAATTTTTATAAATTCTTAAAAAGGAGAAATACCTGCATTTGCAGGCTTATTCTGAATATGAAAAAATTCTGGGGATACTACGACAACGGCACATTCCGCGTAGGCTGTAACGGCAGTACGGTATATATCTACGATCAGAATAATACCGAACTTGCACGGTTCAGGGATCTTCCTAACGCATACAGAGCGGCTTTCATGCCGGGGAAAAATATCATCACCGTTAAATCTACAGCCGGATACCTTGGATTTTACGATCTTGACGCTCTCCGCCTTATCAAAAAAATAACCGTTACAACAATAGGCGCACAGGACGAGGGCTTTTCGTTTTCGCCTGACGGAAAATTCTTTTACAACATTGAAAAACCGCTGACGAGCACTTCTACCGAATTAAGCATTTACGAAACCGAAAATTTTACTAAAGTAAAAAAACTTTTCTCCGGGAACAGACTAATGTTCATGGACAATATAGAATTTGACAGCGATCCGGAAACCTGCTTTATTATCGGATTTATGCGAAACAGCGACAGCGGTATTTACGATCACGGCTTTGTAGGGATACTTGACGAAAAAAATGAATGTATATTTCAGCCGCATGACCTTACACTAATGGCTTATCGCCTGACATCTGCTTATAAAAGCTGGGAACAGTCCGGATTTACCGAAAGAGCGGCTCAGCTAAAGCATCTTATGGAATACCTTAAAAATATCACTCATACTTCTTTGAAAAAAGCATACTATCATAAAAATAACATCGCTCCATTTTGAAATTCGGAATGGAGCAATTTTTTTGCGGAACATTGTAAGAAACTCCGAAAAAATTCGTCTTATATTATAGAACACGGAAAGGAGGCACATTATGGAGGATATTGAAATAATCGAACTTTATATGAAACGAAACGAAGAAGCCATAGTTCAGTCGGATAAAAAATACGGCGCATACTGTTTCAGGATAGCTTATAATATTCTTGCAAATAATGAAGATTCCGCAGAATGTGTAAACGATACATGGCTGCACACATGGAACGTCATTCCGCCCGAATGTCCTGACAGATTAAAAATGTTTTTTGCCTCTGTCACCCGGAATATTTCTATTGACATACTAAAAAAACGCACTGCAAAAAAGCGCGGACAGGGTGAGCTTGCTGTCGTTCTGGAAGAATTGACCGAATGTATTTCCGACGGAAAAGATGTGGAAGATTCTTTTGATGAAAAACTTCTTACACAGTCCATAGAAAACTTCCTTAAAAATATACCGAAGCGCGACAGACAGCTTTTCATACGGAGATATTTTTTCACCGAACCGATACCGGATATTGCAAAACGATTCGGGATAAAGGAAAATGCAGTATATGTCTCGCTTCACAGGACGCGTAAAAAATTGCACAAACATTTACAGGAGGAGGGATTTAACGTATGAAACCTTTTGATATATACACCGCTATAGGAAATATCAGCCGGGATATGCTGGAAGAATCAAATCTTTCCGACAAAGAAAAAAATACCGGACTTTCCCCTATCGCAAACGAAAAAATATCCTTGCAAAACGACAAAAAGGATGAAATACATATCCGCAGACATTCCGGCGCCGTACCGATAGCCGCAGCTGCTGCCTGCATAGCATTAACGGTAATAGGAGTAAATCTTCTGATAAATATTCCCGAAAGCGGTACGATAGATATTACGTCAATAAAAACGGAAACTGTTCTGACAAACGAATTTGCGCCGTCCGAATGGATAGAAGCAGACGATAATACAGATTACAGTCAATTCTTTCAAGGGGATAATATCAACGGCGTTGCACTTGAATTATATGACCCCGATCACGCAAACACCGTCAATAATTCAGGCAAGTTAGATTATTACACCTTTGACGATAAATATGTAAGAAGTATGCTGCCGTTTGATGTATCGGAATTTTCATCTGTAAACGGAAGTATGAACCTTGACGGCAAAGGTGACCCGAATTATATATTTATCAATATAAACGATCTTCCGGCAGATCCGGAAAATGCGGAATATCCTCATTCAAAATATATCAATATTACCGCACAGATGAATGCTGTAAGGATGTATTCAGATGAGATCTCACCTGTTCAGAGGTATGGCGCAGACGTTTATTATTATCGTGAATCAGATAATATTCTTCATACTGATGTTATCATAAATGGTACAGCTTACTCTGTGATCTACGGAAATATGTCCTGTGATGAAGCAGGAAAAATAATGGATCAGATCATACTGAATCAGTTTGATGTAAGCAGTTTTGATACTTCAAAAGCCGATAAGCACACTACGGAACATGGTAATATAACTCTTGAAGAAGCAAAAAAATTTGAATTTTTCAGCAGTCATCTTCCCGTTTCAGAATCTGTACAGGAGTATATGTCGGAATTTTATAACAGCGTATCATATAGTTCAAATAAGAAAAATGACGTTGTGGAGCAGCTCGTACTTGATATTTATTATTATAACGATCAGAGCAGCATAGATATGATCTATCAATACCCGTCCTTTATTCCGAATAATGCAGCGGTAATTTCCCCTGTCGGATCATTTACAAAAGAAGATTTTCTGAAAGCTGCCGGAATTACTGATAACTCTCCTGCGACATTCAGCTATGTTATTGATCTTAATGATTTTGACATTCTGGTAAATGTCAATAACTGCGATATTGATATGCTGTGGGAAATTATGAAGAGCATACTTCCGACAGACGAAAGAATGAGTTCCGCGCAGGAGGAAAATGTTTCTGCGGAAACCGAGCCGGAGGTCAATGAAGATACTCCGGAAGAAACATCTGCACCGGAAACGGAAAATTCGGAAACAATTGCCGATACCGAAGCAGTCAGAACAACAAAGAAAAATTTCTACAACGACAACGAACCTATTGAAATAAGCGCCGACGAATATGAAAAAATAAAACTTATAGATCATACAGCGCTTTATAATATAAAACCCGAAATGACATATGATGATGTAATTGATCTTCTTGGTGAAACAGCCGATCCTGCAAGCGGAGTATATGGAGCAAGATACATTTATACCAGATTTATTTATGGTGAAGACAGTCTTTCCTCCGAATATTATGACGAATATCTGATAGATATTTACTTCCCCACCAAGGATTCCACAGTAGGACAAAATGCAGGGCAGCTGTTGAGCAAAGCCGTACCCATAATTGCTCCATACTGATAAATAAAGAAAGGACGATACAAAATGAAATTTACTGTTTTTTTCGGAACTGCATTTCCTTAGCGTTGTATATTCTCCTCCTTAAATTCCATAAAGAAAAATATAAACATGAACAAAAGATAAATATAAATAAAAATTCAGAAAGGACTCAAAACTATGAGATACATAAAAAATATTTTTGCAGTTTTTGCTGCCGCAGCTATGATGTGCAGCACATTTTCCGGCGTATGCTATGCCGCCGACAAAACGGAAACTTCCGTAACAGGCGAGAAAAATTTATCCGGAAAGCAAATTGAAATTACAAACATTTCCGATAAATTGACAGGATATAGTCTCTATAATCCTATAATTACCGATGACGGAACAATTTACGCGATCGCAAAGAAAAATTCAAAAAATTATATTTTAGCCATTGATAAGGGCGGCAATATCACGGCAAAAACAGCCATAGATGATAACGCAAATGCTGTGCTCAAGCAGTCGGGAGACAAGATAATATTTATGTGGAACGGATATGAAGAACCCGACATAAATATCGACTACTCAAATTCCACAAACGGCTGGGTAAGCCTGACCGCGGAACAGGGAATGGCTTTTCAAATGG
>CANQZR010000009.1 GCA_947628405.1 uncultured Clostridia bacterium | reverse complement strand
CGTGTCCGGGATCTATCACGATAGTCGCGCCGTTTACGCTGTTCCGGCAGCCGTTGAACCTAAGGACAAGTTCTCCGCTGCTGTCATAAGTGGAAGTTATTCCGCCGAATATGCCGCTCTGACGGAGCGAAAGCGTTAGTTTTGCCTGTTTAAGTTCACCGGATTCGGACGCGCTCCATGTTCCGTTGGTGAACACCGCACTGTCCGGGAAAGTTATGTTCCCCGACGAGATACTTGTTACATAATCAAAGGTTATTGTTATATATCCCGAATCGAACGAGGAAATATAATAATTTCCGTTGCCACCCTCGCTGTATGCGATATTGCCGTAGCTTATTGAAAAAGGCGTTTTTACAGGCATTTTCAGTTTTATGACCGTGTCCGTGCCGTCCTTTCCGGCAGCCGTTACGCTTATGGGATTGCTTCCCAGCGGCTGATTGTCAAGAACGGATACCGCATCTGTGCGGATACGCTTTCCGGAATTGGTAAGATAATAGTCAATGCCGCTGTATGTAACAGTCTTTACAATGTAGTCCAGCGTTCCGGCAGGGAGCCTTGTACAGTCCGGCGAAGGGCTGGTAGTTGTGGACTTGTAATTGTAGACCATTGTATTGTCATTGTTTACGCGCAGGATATTTCCGCTGAAATCGTTCAGTATCTCGGCAAGAGCGTTTACTATTATGTGTGATCCTGTGCGCGATTCGTTTATATCGCCGGTCTTGGTGGGATATGTGCCGTAAAACTCAACGCTGCCAAGGTCAGTATCCTGTCCTTTGATACCCTCCGGAGCGGTATAGTAGCCTGTGTATTTTGTATAGTTGGAGTTAGGATCAAGTTCGTCGAGCTGACCGTCTACCTCCTTGAGCGCAACGCTTTTTCCGTTTATTTTTGCTGTAACGGATGAACCTTTGTAAGCTATTGCGCTGAGCGCTATCGTTGACTGTCCTTCAACACGCATTGTATCGTCCGACGGCGAAACGCTTTTCAGAACATTTACCGTTCTTGTTATCTTGTATGTTATAACTTTTGCTTTGTTCTGGAATTTGAACGTATTTACGCCTACGTCAAGTTCTTCGGTAAAATAGAAACGTCCTGCTTCGTTAAGTTCTATTTCCTTTCCCTGATAGTAGACCGGGAAATTAGGGTCGAACGATCCGGCAAATATGACCGTTGGTTCTTCCGTTTTGAATGTGGTTTTTGTCGGAAGAGTCATTTCAAGTTCGCTGTTAAGACCTTCAAGGTCTATCGTATCATCATAGTGCTTCATAAGCGCGCTTGTGGATTCCATAACATTATCTTCAAGAGCTGAAAGGGAATTGAACGCGCTTCCTCCGTACATATCATAATCCGCAGCGGCTATGACCTGCTTTACAAGTTCGTCAGGAGAGCCCCAGCCTTCCGCGTCGGTGCAGATCTGTTCGTTGATATGGTGAACATAAAGGGGAATGTCCGCTTCTTCGGCGTAATTGTTCCACCAGCCTAAAAGCTCGTTGAAAGGTTCTTCACTGTCGGAGATCGAGCCTTCCGCTTTAAGCATAATGAAATCCGCATAACCTTTTTGGATATAGCTTACCGTATCGGCGTAGCCGTCTGTAAGAGCTTCAAAATCCACAGATGTTTCCGAACCGTTTTCATTGGTCGTATAGTTTGCCCATACGTCGTTAAGAGCTATTCCTACGGGAACGGTATTGTTGGTGCGCCTTACAGCGTCGGCGGCAAGGCTGAAAACATAAGCTCCGTTGTCCGAAAGCCAGTTGTCAAATCCTATTCCCGAGCCGTTGTTCATGTAGTCGTTAAGGGAATCGGCGTTACGGGAGGAATAGTATCCGTCAAGTATTATACCGTCCACTGGATATTTTACCGTCAGGCTGTGAACTATTATTGCCAGACTGTCTATGCGCGACTGCATATCCATATCATCAAGACCGGCAAGAGCATAGTCAAGGCTGAAATCAAGATAAACATAAAATCCGCGATCTTTGGCAGCATCTATGGCATATTCCGCCAAAGGACGTTCAACGGTTTCGTTTATATCAGTACTGTAAAAGGCTTCGCCTTTATAGTCGGTGCGTATTATTATGGAATTGAGCCGGTGATTTTCGGCTGTGTCAAGCATTTTTTCAACGCTTTCGGATATCTGTTCCTCGGTGAGGACCTCTCCGTCCTGCGAAGCGCCGTAATCTATGCCGGGAGTTATGTAAGCGCCGCGCATATTTTCGGGAAAACTGTACATGGGCGCAAAGTCGGGCTCTTCAAAATCAGGCAGGTCTTCGTCTTTATTTATTTCCTGCTGCGGCGCTGTTTCGGTCATATGTCCAGGATCGTTTTCAGCAAACGCGTCAATATCCCTTATTATGACAGGATCCGCGCATATCGGGACAGAAAGTGCCAGAGCAGTAATTATTCCGAGAATTTTACGGATATTTATTTTCAATTCCTGCATTCCTTTCTTTTTCGTTCTGTGCTCATGGGGTGTTACTTTTCAATATTTTCTATTTCATTGCTTACCGCCGAAGCAACTTCTGAATCGGGATTGAATACCGAATCATATCTGTACAGTGCTACTCCGCCGTAATTTGAAAGACTTTCCGCCAGTTTCATCTGTCTGGAGATCATATCATTATTTTCTATCCATTCGGATCTTCCGCCTGCTCCGGCATAACTATCTTCTGCTCCTATCTTGTAAGCAGCAAGTCCGAATACAAGTTTTACGCCTGAATTGCCCACCATTCCGCTCCATTCTGAAATAACACCGGAATAGGGGAGAGCGGCGTTATTAAATCCGAAATATACCTGCGGAAGGATATAGTCGCAGTATCCTTTTGAAGAACACCATGTGCGGACATCAGCATAGGCTTCATTGTAGTCGTTATCAACGCTGCCTTGGGGAGAAATGCCGAAAATGACTGATGAATTTGCAGAATGTACGGTGTTGTAAAGTTTTCTGACCATTTTGTTTACATTGGAAATTCTCCATTCGGAAAGCGGCAGGCTCGTTCCCGACGAAGCATAGGCTTCGCTGTCAAAATCCGCAGATGAAGTAGGGTAGAAGTAATCGTCTATCTGTATGCCGTCTACATCATAATTGGAGATGATCTCGGAAATACCGTCCGCAATAAGGTCTGTGACCTCGTCGTATGCCGGATCAAGATACCACCGGTCTCCCGATCTTGCAATATATTTTCCGCGCAGCTCGTCGCTGTCGTACCATTTTTTTATTGTGTATGCGCTGCTTATGCCCTGTATCTGCGAAGAAGTCATAAGCCGCATGGGATTTACCCACGCATGAATGGAAAGACCCCTTTCATGGGCGGCTCTGACCATTATTTCAAGAGCGTCAAAACTGCTGCCGCTGCCTATAGTTCCGCTGTATTGTTCTCCTGAGGGGAACAAAGAAGAATCGTAATATGCGTCTCCGAAAGCCCTGACCTGAACATAGACTGTATTGAATCCAAGATCGGCAATGTTTCCGAAATATGTTTCTATCGACTGCCTGAAAGATCTTTCCGATTTGTTTTTGAGAATGGACATATATTCCAGATAGGTTATCCATACTCCTTTTTGTTCATTGAAATTAACGGCATTATAGCTTCTGCTCGGCACAGCATAAGCGCCGGGTTCGTAAGGGCTTTCATACTGCAGCGTATGAGCAGATGTTCCGGAAGTTTCGGAATAAGGAGCTTCCGTCTGTGTGCTCGGAGCCGTCAGGGAAGTTTCCGCAGACTGTTGTACCGTATCTGTTTCCGTTACGGGAAAAGTTTCAGGTTCTGCGGAAGTTCCGGTATCGGACGTAAACGTGTCGGAATTTGTCGTTTCCGAAGAAGTCAAGGTGTTCCCGACAGTCTCCGGAGTGCCGGAAACCGTTTCTGTTTCCTGATATGTATCAGTCACGGAAGAAGTTTCCCACACATCAGCAGAAAACACTGTTTCCGTTACCGGGGCGTCATCTTCTGTCACCGCATGGCATGAGGTAAGCACGGATATCAGAAGAGCAGCCAACAAACACCAACGAATACGCATAAAGCCTCTTTTCCTTACGATCAGGATAAAATATATGCATTGCCGAATATACCTTATTGCGGCATTGCAAGTATAATACAATTATATAACATTTTTCACCGGAAGTCAATTACAGAACGGTTACAATTGCAGTGCCGCGATATTATTTTTTCAGCGAAAAGCAGTGCGGCATTATGTCGCTGAATTTATAAACTGACGGACTGCCGTCCATTTTTCTGAGGATAATGCGGATATTGGGAGCAAATTCGCCAAGTACCTGACGGCATATGCCGCATGGGAAAGTTTCTTCCTCTCCGGAGGAAACTATTGCTATTGCCTCAAAATCCTTATATCCCTCCGAGACTGCTTTGAAAACAGCGGTCCTTTCGGCGCAGTTTGAAGCTCCGTAGCTTGAATTTTCCACATTACAGCCGGTGAATACCTTACCGCTGCTGCAAAGCAGCGCTGCTCCTACATTAAATCCGGAATATGGAGCGTAAGCGTTTCCCATGGCTTTTTCCGCTGCTTCAAGAAGCTCTGTATCGGTCATTTGAATTACCTCTTTTCCGTATATTTATACAAAATGGGCAGATACTTTCTGCCCATTTACATATTTATAAGACTGCGGTTATGACCGCCTCCGTCCAGCATTTCCATTATTACTATACTCATGCATGACATATCAAAGGACAGATCGTATACCTTATCCGTGCCTATGACTGCCACTACCGGACGAAGCGGCTGATCGGGATAGTTTTTGATAACATAAGCTGTTTCCCCGTTGGAAAGTTTCAGCTTTGAGCCGAGTGGGTACGGAGCGACTTTTCTGAGAAATGCTTTTACGGCATTTTCGTCAAAATGTGAATCCAGACCGCCCATAATATACTCTATTGCTTCATTCGGAGGACTTGGCACTCTGTACGGACGGTTCGACGTAAGCGCGTCGTAAACGTCGGCAACCGCCAGTATTTTTGCGTAAGGGTGTATTTCTTCACCCTCAAGATGATTGGGATATCCCGAACCGTCCAGCTTTTCGTGGTGACAGATTATTCCGCAGTAAACGTCGTCGTTTATAAGATCCCTTTCTTTAAGATGCTTTGCCGCAAGAACGGGGTGCTGTTTTACCACCTCGTATTCCTCGTCGGTAAGCGGACCGGGCTTATTGATTATGTCGGTCGGTATGGCTACCTTGCCGAGATCGTGGAGTATTCCTGCCATGCCGATATCCTGAAGCATATCGCCGGACATCCCAAGCTCCATTCCGATAGCGATCGACATTATGGCAACGCTAAGACAGTGATGATAGGTGTAATCATCATACATCTGAACTTCAGCAATATTTACCAGCATATCCTTTTGGAGCTGGAGATTTATTATCATATCATGCACCGTGCCGGTCAGCTTTGCAATATCGCTTTCCTGAACGCCGTTTATGCCGTTTATGAAATTATCGGCTATATCATGCAGCTCGGATACGGCTTCACGCCTGATAGGCTGATCCACTGAGGATATCACGCGTACATCACTTGAAGCGGTATCTATATAGGCGCCGTCGATCTTTGCGGTACGGATCGCTGATATATGCAGGTCTGTCAGCTTCTGACCGCTTTTGACGGTTATAGGTGAAGCAGACTTATCTATGATAATATTTTTCGCAAGACACATTCCCGGAAGAAGTTCTTCCGAGTCAACAAAAACCATTTGCGAAAACTCCTTCCGCACCGGAGAAGAACAAAGCAGTTTTAAACGTTTTCCTGCCGTGAAAGTCCGGCTCCGGTAAATAGTATAAGTACCCGACGACGCAAATAAACAGGGCTGCCGCACCGCTAATTATGTTGTGTGGCAACCCCCTCAGCTCAGTAATATTAAATATTGGATATACATATTATGTATAAGACAAGCAATTACTTTTTAAGCTGTGTAATGCAGTCGGCACATACATATTTGTTTTTGAACTCAACGATATTTTCATCGCTTCCGCAGAAAGCGCAGGCCTGTTTGTATTTTTTAAGGATGATTTTCTCGTCCTCAACGTAAATTTCGAGAGCATCCTTTTCACCTATACCGAGACCCCTTCTCAATTCGATGGGCAGGACTATTCTTCCAAGCTCATCAATTTTTCTTGTGATTCCTGTTGCCTTCATTGTGGCACCTCCTGATTTTTTTATATTATACCTATTATATCTCATTTTGTATATATATGTCAAAAAACATTGTGTTAATAATTATGACTTTTTTATGAATATTAGTCACACATATTTCTTCAAAAAATCAATATCCGAAAAAGGAATATCTTGCTGAAATTTGAGATAAATCAAGGAATAATGCGGTTTGCGGAGGTTTTTCCCCTTAATTATATTTATGATGTCCTTCGCGAAATTATATTAATAAAATGTCAACTATGGTAATTATGTATCTTATTAAAGGAGTAAAGTATGCTTAAATGGATATTTGCCGTAATGCTTATTACTTCCGTAGGATTTGGCGCTGCAACAGGAAATATGGATAAGGTCTGTAATTCGGCGTTAAATTCCTGCGTTGAAGCTGTAGATCTTTTCCTTTATCTTCTCGGCGGAATGTGTATGTGGGGCGGACTTATGCGCGTTGCCGAAAAAGCAAAGCTGACCGACAGGCTTTCCGAACTGTTCCGACCGTTCCTGAAACATATTTTCAAAGGACTTGATCTTAACGGAAAGGCGTTCCATGCCGTCTGCATGAATATTACCGCCAATCTTCTCGGACTTGGCAATGCTGCCACACCGCTCGGACTTGAAGCTATGCGGCGCCTTGAACAGGAGGAACGTCCCGGCGATACCACCAGCAGAAACATGATAATGTTTGTTGTGCTCAATACAGCGTCAATAACCATTATTCCGGCAACTGCCGCTTCATTGCGTGTAAGGCACGGTTCGGCTGCGCCTATGGAGATACTTCCTTGTGTGCTTATAACATCAGCGTGCGCACTTGCAGCAGGACTTATTTCGGCTTCGGCGCTTGATGCTTCAGGAAGGAGAAAAAAGAAATGAGCAGTTATGTTATTCCGGCATTTATAGCGATCATAATGATAGCAGGACTGTTCAAAAAGACTGATGTTTTCGGCGAATTTGTATCGGGAGCCAAGGATAGCCTGAGCGCAGCTTTTGATATTCTTCCTGCGCTTATAGCGCTTATGACAGCTATAGGTATGTTCAAAGCATCGGGAGCATTGGAATTTATTTCCGGAATGATAGCGCCTTTGACGGAATTTCTGGGATTTCCGGAAGAATGTATACCTCTTGCGCTGATACGTCCTATCTCCGGCAGCGGAGCGCTGGCGGTGTTTGAATCAATATTGTCAGATGTTTCGCCGGACAGTTTTGCCGGAAGAGTGGCAAGCGTAATGATAGGCTCTACCGAAACGACGTTTTATACGGTAGCCGTATACTATGGGATCACAAAGGTCAAGAATACCCGTCATGTTATAGCTTCGTCCCTGACGGCTGATATTACGGGATTTGTGCTTAGTGCGCTCACGGTAAGGCTTCTGCTTTATTGATTTGCACATATTTTTGCTCAAAAAAAAAATTTTTTTGTTCGTTATGACGAATATTAAATAATTCCTTGACAATCCGCGCTGATTTTGGTATAATAATTAAGCGTTGTATGGTTCCAACAAGGAATTATATCGCCAACGAGCCATTAGCTCAGTCGGCAGAGCATTTGACTTTTAATCAAAGGGTCTGGGGTTCAAATCCCCAATGGCTCACCATTAGAATATTCCGCAAATCGTTTTAAATAAGCGTTTTGCGGAATATTTTTTGTATTTTCTTTTTCAAATTCAAATCTTTGCTCTTATCAAATCTACAGTTTATACCATAATATTTTATTATATGCAAATTATTTCTGCATTGTCCTATAGGTTGGATGTTTGTTTGTATAGATCTTGCCATTTTCACAACAAAGTATGACATCAATCACACCGCCGTGTGTAACCAAAAGAATATTTCCGTTTAAGTTTTCTGCCGTTTCTTTAAATGTTATCCATGCATTTTTTATACGTTCATAAAACTGTCGCGGAGACTCGCCGTTAGGATATGGCTGTTCCCAATCCAGTGTATTCCAATACAATCCGGGATATTTTGTATTTGCTTTTTCTTTCAGCATACCTGCTAAATTTCCATTATTGGTTTCTCTGAATCCCTTTAGAAAGGTAATATTCAGATCCAGCCGTGCGGCGATAATATCGGCAGTTTCTGCTGCTCTGGGCAGATCACTTGAAAAAATATGACATATATTAAATTGCATAATTTTTTCGCTTGCACGTCTGACTTGCTCTATCCCGATTTTTGAAAGTCCTGCATCGCTCCAACCGCCCAAACGATTTTCATCATCAGCACCGTGACGCATCAAAATAATCATTTGTTTTCCTCCCAAATTACACCTATATATCGCCAATACACATTTTTTATTGTCTAATTACCCGACAGTATATCATATCACAAAATATTTTTCATTAAAATTATTCGGCAATTTTTAATCTTGAATAAGCTTATAGAATTTTATAAGACTTTTAAATCAAAATTAATTTTATCAGCTTGATGATTAAAAATTTAATTTGCAATTATTTCTTGTTTTAAAAAATGTTCAATAACTCTGAAAGGTTATCTATTTCGTTGTCTGCTTGTTCATTTTCATCAGTAACGCTTGCAAGTTCGTTAAGACCTTGTTTTATTCTTACTGTTTTCATACCGATCTTTTTAGCCGGAGCTATGTCATTATCTAATCTGTCACCAACCATAACGGCATTGATAGGCAAGCAATTTGCCGCATTAAGTGCACGATCAAATATTTCAATATCAGGTTTTGAAACGCCCTCTTCAGCAGACGCTAAAACGATATCAAAATATTTTAATAATCCCCAATTTGCAAGACGATCTTTCGTTCCCGGGCTTTGATTTGCTATAACACCAAGACGGTATCCTTTTTGACACAACTGTTTTAAAACAAATTCTGTGTTATCATATGGTTTTTCCGCCTCTTTATGCCACGGCGGCAATTTTAGACCGTAATATTTGACAGCTTCATGATCGCCCTTAAGATTTTGCTTAGAAAATTCAATAACTTTCTTCTCAAAATCGTCCGGACTGATCGCTGTGCCTGCAACTGCTTCACGGTATCTTAGCTGATAGCATTTACTTTCATCAATAAGTGTTGAGCCAATGTCGAAGAATATCCATTTTATATTTGTCATTTATTATTCCTCCAATTTTGTGAGCATAAAGTAAATTTCAAACAAACGAAGTTTTGTCAGACAAATAAAAGTAATTTACAATTATGTGCCCTTTGCTTGGTATCTGCTCTGCCAATAAATATTTACCGTTATATAAAATCTCCTATCTTCCCCAACAGTTCGCCAATGCTATGGTACATACCCGAATAAATGACCGGTTCAAGCTTTGTAATACTAATCCCTAATTAAAGTGTAAACAAAAAATCTGCGCAAAAACACATATATGCAATTTTTTGCTTGATTTTTTGTACACTTTTTGATTGGGGATTAGTATAAGATCAACGTCATAAATATCTTTGAAAAATAAATTTTCGTCTGCTTGAATATTTTTTATTTTGCTTTTCACAGATCTTAGCCTATGTTGACAAGTTCTTATTGATTTAAGATAACATTTCCGCCGCATTCCACATCTCCGTCAATATGCCGACAGTACACATCATGGTCAGCTTTAACATCACCGTGAACATCTGAGCAGTGTACATCGCTCGCAGCATCAATACTCTGCCCCACATTTACGCAGTTCACGCCGCCAGCAGCAACAACACACTGTCCTACATTTCCGCAGTTCACGCCGCCCTGTGCATCAACACACTGTCCTACATTTCCGCAGTTTACACCGCCGCCTTCCGCATTAACATACTGTCCCACATTGCCGCAGTTTACGCAGCCTTGTGCGGTAACGCTGCCGTTTATGTCACCATCTAAGGAGCAGTTTCCGATTATTTCCACAGTAAGCAGCGGCTGTTCGGATATATCGGGCAAAAGGAGCTTTATCGGGGTATCATACGATAATTCACTCAGATCAAGTATACTGTTTCCAATTGCCTGCACGACACGCATTATTCCGTCGTCGGGAAAGGGAAGTGCATTTTTCCCCGAAACCATTTCCTTTCCCGTCAGCAGTCTGTCAATTGAAACGCCGAAAAAATCCGCCAGCATGGGAAGTCCGCCTATATCGGGGCATGAAAGCCCGTTTTCCCATTTGCTCACCGCTTGAACTGTTACGCCCATATGTTCAGCAAGTATTTCCTGAGATATTCCCTTTTGCAGTCTCAGTTCTTTTATCATTTCCGAAATTTTAATGCTCATAGCATCCGCCTCCTTTATAATATCATTATAAATTGTGTCTGATATTATGAACAGCTACCGGTGGTTAAATTAATATAAACCTATGGTTGATATTATGAGCCGGCCTTTTCTTTTTGGCTTTCAGCTTCATAAACTGCCTGCCAAGGTACTTTGTGTGACGCTGCCTTTTTTCGTAATGCGTATCTGACAGACGGAAAATGTTCTTATTGCTCTGACGGTATATGATCTTTGTTTACCTGCTTGTTCCTGTACATTTCCTCATCGGCGATCTTTGACGCTGTTTCAAAATTGAAATTTCCGTCAAATATGCCTGTGAAACAGCCAATGCTTGCTCTTACTTTATATCCGAGACAGGAATTTTCGTTGAATTTTTCAAGGCGTTCGGTTATTCCGGAAATTATCTTTTCTGTAGAATTTTCTCCGAATACCAGCGCAGTCATTTCATCGCCGCCCGAACGCACGCACAGCGAATTTTCCGGGCAGGAATTTTTAAGCGCTTTTGCGACTGTGCTTATCGCCAGATCTCCGGCGTCATGACCAAAATTGTCATTTATTGATTTAAGACCGTCCAGATCTGCCGAGATCACCGACACCGGCTGTCCGTAAAACGATCTTTCCGCAATATATCTGTTAAGCCTTGCAAAAAATCCGTTCCTGTTGAGAAGTCCTGTAAGATAGTCGTTTTTGTATACTTCTTCGACTTTTTCATTCAGATACTGCTGATGATGTCTTGTAAGAAAGCCTCCGAGACCTATGCCCAGTGATGTGGTTATCTGGAATACCTTTGCGTAATCGGTCATATCGCAGCCTTGATATGAAAAACATATGTAGCCTATAGGGAAATCAAGATATGTAAGCGCACAGAAATTTATCGGGTAGGGAAGTTCCGCAAGCCGCCGTAGATCCGGAACTATCCTGCCTTTCTCCAGAAATTCTATATCATAGCTGTTTGTATAGGAATCATAAAGAAGTATGCGTTCATCTTCAAAACGCTGCTTGCTTATTCCCGAGCCGTCAGAAAAATAATCCTTTTCTCTGCAAAGAAAGCTCTTGTTCACAATACAGCAGACGCCGTCCATAAGATAATTATGCATACAAGCCGCAGCTTTTTCGGGAGAATCGCTCATATGGATAAGTTCTGCAACATTGAACATAAGCCGCATATCGTCCTGATATCTGTAAAGACCGCTGTTCATTCTGCCAAGGTCGGCGGAGGTCGCTTCTGTTTCATGACAGCCGCATGAAGCGTTTGGAATAAGCGTGGGAAGTACCGGGCGCAGACCGTTCACAACGCCGTTTTCAAAGCAGTCTGTAAGCGCGTCGGACACAGCTTTTGCCATAGGTACGCTGCCGCACTTTACAGAGCTTATTTTCGGAGAGGAAAGATTTATTTCGGCAATGCCGTCAAATCCGGTAACAATGACCTGTTCGGGAACTTTTATCCCTTTTTCCATAAAAACGCCGCATACGTTTATTGCCATTATATCGTTTGCGCAGATCACCGCGTCGGGAAGATCTCCGCTTTCTGCGATACGGCGTGCAGCTTCTGCGGCGGGCTTTGCCCAGAAATCGCCGTAACTTAGCATATTATCATTAAAATCTATGCCATATTCGGCAATAACGCGCTTGAAGATATCTATGCGTTTATCCGAAAACGGGTTATCTTTAAGTCCTGCCATGAAATGTGGTTTATGGGCATGGTGTACTTCCATAACATGGCGGACGATATTTTCAAATCCTTTTTCGTAATCAAAGCATATATTTACCGAATTTTCCATTTTGCCGTCCACAACAATGACCGGAACTCCGTGAGAATGAGCGGTTTCGGCAATATTATCCGATACTGTGCGGCTTTTTATTTTTTCGTCCATTATCACCACCGCGTCGGTGATATCGTAGTCTATAAGGCTGTAAACAGCAGTGCCGGCATTGATATTTTGTTCTTCCCAGTACATATCGTTATTTATGCTATAGACAAAAAGACGGTATCCTTTTTGAACAATGTATCCGTTCAATGCGTCAATAAACTCGTTTACCTGATCGTCATATACTCTTGAAGTACACAAAGCAATTATTCTTTTTCCGCAAAACATATGCTCACCTGCCACATATCTTTATGAAATTTATTATACAAAATTTTTTTGAATATGTCAATTGTTTCCTTAAAATATGCCGCTGTATGAAAATATTTTTTCAATATCCGTGATTTTTGCAGTGCTGCTTTCCATGATACAGTCCATGTGTAAATTCCTCCTTGATTTGAGTAATAAAAAAACGCTCTGCGATTGCATAAGCGTTGTAAACGGTATTTGATTTGCGTTAATATGCAAACTTGTTGTCAGAATTTTGGCATAATAAAAGCACCCTTTTCAGAGTGCTTTTGAAATGTTAAATTAAAGTGAGATTGCTTTTAAGCTATTGATAATATACTACCAACAGAAATGTTACATTTATCAATCAATACGGTAATATCCTTACCAATGTACTGCGGATCGGTATATCTTACCATAGCAACTGATTTTACAACAATTACATTACCGTTGTCATCGACAAGTTTACAACCGTTGGTAATTTTATCTCCATCTCCATCAAGTGTTATTGAAAGATCACTGCCAATTGGCAATATGTCTATAACTCTGAACATATCAGTCACCTCCATGTAAATTAACATATGTTTTTAATTCTTCTTGATACCTTTTTAAAGCATTTTTAGTTTGTTCTATTTCTGATTCTGTCAGTTTATACGCTTGTGCATACTTCAATAGTTTTTCTTGAGCTTCAATTTCATTCAATAAACGACTTTTTGTAGAACCGTCATTTTTTCCTTTTCTGTATTGTGTGGCATGTATAAGCTCCTCAAATACACTTGCTCTGCTGGGATTTTTCTTTAGCAATATTGTTTTAGCATCATAGGTAATACCTTCGGCGTGTTTTGTCTCTAAATACGAATCGGTTTCATCATTTTGTTGAATAATGCCGCCTTGTCGCTGAAAAGCCTTTTTTATATTTCTGAATTGTTTCTTTGGCATTGGTACAACGTAGCTGTCAGGTTTAGACTTGCGTGTCAATACGTCCATTAAGGTATCACTCCCTGCTTCTATTATACCACCATTTCGTGATTTGTCAACAGTTTTTCCATAATCCTTGTACACGTCCCCGAAAGTGTCTTGTCCCTTTGCCATTCTGGCAACGGAAGTACGGTCGTTATGCGGTTTCAAACCGTGTTCGGCAGAGTATTCTTTGTATGCTTTCCGCTGCGCTGCAAGGCGTTTACGTGCATCTTTTGCGCCCTCCTCGTCTCCCGCTTCTTTCAGCATATCCGCTTCACGGGAAGTCTTGCGAATGTTCCGCTCCATTTCACGCTGCTTCTGGAACTCCTTGTACCGCTCCGCATTTTCCTTTTCGTCATATGGGAAATAACTCTGAAAATTTACCCCGTCCACAAACGGATATTTCTTATATCCGCAGTTAATGCCGGATAAGCCTGCCGGCTGCCCGTAGGACGTGCTTGACAAGGGTATGGACAGCTGCTGTATTTTTGGAGTTCTTTATATGTATATTGTAATTTTAAGGTGATTTTTTATTTTAAATAAAGTATACCTTTGGACTATATTGACAAAATTTGCATAAATTATTTGTTGCAGTTGACAAAATTAAATATATATCTACTAAAATCTTTACAATATTACTTTTTGTGTGGTATAATGGGTTATACTATATAAGTTTGTTACATAGTAAAAAGCAAAATAAAAAACCTTGCTTACTGGGCAAGGTCAATGCACAACACTTGTGCGAACGGTATTACCGAACGATTTGAAAAAATTTTTATTTGAACTCATAGTGTAATTTTATAGGGTAGTAAATCCTATGATTGCATTATATCACATTTAGGAGGGCTTGTCAAGTGTTTAACGAAAAAATTTTTTTAGGCTTGGATATTGGTACAAATTCTGTCGGTTGGGCTGTTACAGATGAAAATTACAATCTAAAGAAATTCCATAATAACCTTATGTGGGGCGTTCATCTTTTTGACGAGGCTGAACAGTCAGCAGATAGAAGAAAACATCGTGCTGAGCGGCGCAGGTACGATAGACGTAAACAAAGAATCACACTTCTTCAGGAATTTTTTGCAAAGGCTATTCTGAAAAAGGACAAGACTTTCTTTCTCAGGCTAAAGGAAAGCGGTCTGCTCCCAGAGGACAGCGAACACCGTACTAAAAATATATTTTTTGATGATGACGATTTTACGGATGAGGACTACTTTGAAAAATATCCCACAATACACCACCTGATAAGCGAACTTATACACGACAAGAGCAAGCATGATGTAAGGCTTGTGTACCTTGCTTGTGCGTATATTCTGGCGCACAGAGGGCATTTTTTGTTTTCCGTTGATAAGGATAATGCGGAGAAAATAAAGGAATTTTCGCCTTTACACGATAATTTTATAAATTCACTTGCAAACATTTGCGATACTATCCCTTTTGACAGCAACTCGCATAGTTTAGCGGAAATTTTAAGCTCTGATACATCAGTTACCGAAAAAACAAAACGTCTTAAAGAATTGTGGTTCGGCGGTAAAACTCCTAAAAATGATATGTGCGGCAGCCTGCGTTTTGACTGTATGATAAAACTTATAAGCGGAGGAAAAGTCAAACTGTCCGATCTGTTTATGAATGATGATTATAAAGAACTTGACAAGAATTCTATATCAGTTTCGGCTGCGGATTTTTCCGATACACTTGATGCTATGTATGGCACTCTGGAAGATGAACAATGGGAACTTCTCGACGCAATAAAGAAAATGAGCGACTGGTCACTTCTTGTAAATTCCTTGGGAGAATACAGTTTTATTTCCGAGGCAAAAGTTGCCGTTTATGAAACGCACAAAAAGGATCTTAACGATCTTAAATATATCTGCAAAAAATATCTCTCTAAAAAACAGAATCACGAAATTTTTAAAGACAAACTCAGGAAAGATAATTACGCCGATTATGTTCATAACGGTGATTTTGAACATAATGGTAATGACAAAGTATGCAATCAAGAAAATTTTTGCAAATTTATAATAAAATATCTGGAAAACATAAAGCCGGAAGATACAGATAGATCTTTAACAGATGAACTTATTGAAAAATGCCGCAACGTAAAATTATGTCCGAAGCAGAAAACTACCGACAACAGAGTTATACCGTATCAGTTATACTATGCAGAACTTAAAAAGATACTTGAAAATGCTTCGTCATATTTAAAATTTCTTGAAGAAAAGGACGAGTACGGTACTGTCGCCGATAAGATATTAAGCATAATGGAGTTCAGAATACCGTACTATGTGGGACCGCTTGTCAGCAGTGAAAAAAGCAATTTTGCGTGGATGGAAAGGAAAGCCGAGGGTAGGATATATCCTTGGAATTATGAGGAGATAATTGACCTTGACAAAACGGAAAATGCTTTCATCAGCAGAATGATCTGCAAGTGTACATATCTTGCAGGAGAAAATGTTCTGCCAAAAAATTCGCTTTTGTACTGCAAATTCAACGTTCTGAATGAAATAAACAATATTACCGTTGACGGTGCTAAAATATCGGTAAAAGCAAAGCAAACGCTTTTCAGCGAATTGTTTATGGAAAAACAGAGGGTAACTGTAAAAGCTATTGAAAATTGTCTTAGATCCTGCGGAGAATTTAAAGACGGTCAGTCAATAGGCGGAATAGATGTAAGCATCAAATCGTCTTTGAAGTCTTATCACGATTTCAAAAGATTGCTTAAATCGGGTGTTATCAACGAATCTGATGCGGAAAAAATTATTGAAAGAATAACCGAAACTACTGATATTGCAAGGCTGCGGAAACGGCTTAAAAACAGCTATCCAAAGCTAAGCAATGCCGACATAAAATATTTATCGGGACTTAATTATAAAGATTACGGCAGACTTTCAAGAAAACTCCTTGAAGAAATATTTGAAACAGACGCAAATACAGGCGAATTATATGGTGATAGGAATATCATTACCGCGCTCTGGGAAACAAATGACAATTTAATGCAGATACTCGGTTCAAAGTACAAATTCGGTGCTTCTGTTGAAAAATATAATGCCGATTTCTATTCCGATCCAAAAAATAAAAAGAGCATTCCCGAAAGAATGGAGGATATGTATATCCCCACTGCTGTAAGGCGTTCTGTCACAAGAACACTGGATATTGTAAAGGAAATAAAAAGCATTATCGGCAAAGATCCTGACAGGATCTTTATAGAAATGGCAAGGGACAGCGAGCAGAAAGGCAAGGGTAAGCGGACGAAATCAAGACGTGAACAGATAAAGGAACTTTATAATTCTGCAAAAGATATTGCGGATAAAGAGCGTTTGAACAAATTGAACGCACAGCTTGATTCGACCGATGACGGCAGACTGCGCAGCGAAAAATATTATCTGTATTTTATTCAATTGGGAAGGTGTATGTATACGGGACACCCAATTGATTTTGACAGGTTGGGAAACGACAGCTATTATAATATTGATCATATTTATCCGCAGGCAAAAGTCAAGGACGACAGCCTTGAAAACAAAGTCCTTGTGGAATCTACAGCAAATGGTGAAAAGAGGGATAACCTTGTTCCAAAGAAATTTCAGAATGAAATGCGCCCTTTCTGGAGCAGTCTGAAAGACAAAGGTCTGATAGGTGAAAAGAAATATCAGCGCTTGATACAAATCGAATTTACGGAAGATGAACTTGCCGGATTTATCGCAAGGCAGCTGGTGGAAACAAGGCAGTCAACAAAAGCCGTTGCCGAAATTATTAAGGAGATATGCCCCGATTCAAAAATAGTATATGTAAAAGCAGGTCTGACATCGGATCTCCGTCAGGAAATGGATATGCTCAAATGCAGAGATGTAAACGATCTTCACCATGCAAAGGACGCCTACCTTAATATCGTAATGGGAAATGTTTATAATACGAAGTTTACCGAAGATCCGCTTAATTTTATAAAAAGCGGTGAACAGTATTCCATGAAGATCTTTAAACGTTCTGCGGACGGAAAAGAAAGCGGACTGCTTACCCGTAAAGTTGAACGGGGCGGAAATATTGCGTGGGATCCGTCTGTATCTTTTGATATCGTTAGAAAAATGATGAATAAGAACAGTATAAGATATGTCAGATACAGCTATAGACGAAAGGGAGTGTTGTTTGATCAACAGCCTCTTCGGAAAAATAAAGGCAATATCGAAAGAAAGCAAGGACTTGATACCGCTAAATACGGAGGATATCACAGTGCTGCTATATCATATTTTTCTTTGGTAAAATATGAGCGCCATGTTGTATTCATGCCGATCGAATTAATGTTTTCAGAGAAATATTCATCTGATAAGGAATTTGCCGAAAAGTATATTGTCAAACAGTTATCAGATCTATTAAAATGTAAAATTGATGAAAATAAAATAATTTTTCCGCTTAAAGACCGTCCGGTGAAAATAAACACGCTCCTTGAAATAGATGGTTTCAGAGCACATATCACTAAAAAAACAAATGATAGGTTTGGAATCATTTCTGCCGTTTCTCTGATACTTGATAAGAAGTATTACGACTATGCAAAAACAATAAGTTCATTTATGACAAAGTATAAAGAGAACAAGAATATGAGTGCGGATAATTACTGCGGAATAAGCAAAGAGAAAAACGTGGAATTATTCGATATTCTTGCAGACAAGGCAACATCTGCTCCATTCAATATTATGTTGGGCAAGGCAGGCACAAAAGTGAGAGCCGGCAAAGAAAAGTTTGAAGCTCTTTCACTTACGGAGCAGGCGATCGTTCTTTCAAATATGTTGTATTTGCTGAAAACAGGCAGATCTGATGGCTGTGATCTTACATTGATAGGACAAGGAAAGGGAGCGAGTGAAATAACGCTTAATTCTGTGATCTCAAAAATAAAAGATATAAAATCCATATATATAATAGATCAATCGCCTACAGGTCTTTATGAAAAAAGATCGCCTGACCTTATGAAATTATGAGTTGGAGAACGGTTATTGTTACTAAAAGGGCAAAACTTGACTTAAAAACCGGATATCTTGTGATCAGGACAGAAGAAGCCGTTAAGAAAATTTATCTTGATGAACTATCTGTTCTGATCATTGAAGATCCGGCGGTTTCCATAACAGGATGTCTTATTGCTGCCCTTAATGAGAAAAAAATAAAAGTAATTTTTTGCGATGAAAAAAGAAGTCCTGCTTGTGAACTTGTATCATATTACGGAAGTCATGACACGGCTGACAGAATAAGAAAACAAATAAAATGGAACGATGATGTCAAAGCTTGTATCTGGACGGAAATAGTTTCGGAAAAAATAAGACAGCAATCAGCTTTTCTTAAAGAAACGGAAAAGTATACCGAGTCGGAACTGCTTGACAGTTATTTGCTGCAAATGGAAATAGGTGATGTTACAAACAGGGAAGGTCATGCTGCAAAGGTATATTTCAATGCTCTTTTCGGAATGGATTTTACACGAAGTATGGACTGTGTATCAAATGCTGCGCTGAATTATGGTTACAGTATTTTGCTATCGGCTTTTAACAGGGAAATCGTTTCTCATGGATATATAACGCAGATAGGATTATTTCACAATAATATGTTCAATCATTTTAATCTGTCATGTGACCTTATGGAGCCGTTTCGTGTTCTTGTTGACAGAATAGTTTATTCCGGTAAATTCACACAATTTACAAGCGATGAAAAATATGCACTTGTAAATGTACTTAACAGCACGGTAAGGATCAGCAACACACAACAGTATGTAAGCAATGCAATAAAAATATATTGTCAAAGTGTTTTTGATGCCATAGAGGATAACGATATTTCAAAAATAAATTTCTATTCAATGGGAGGAAAAGGTGAGTTATAGATTTGTGAGAATAATTGTATTTTTTGATCTTCCTGTTCAAACTGTCGAAAATCGCAGATATTATAGCAGATTTAGAAAATTCCTTATAAAAAACGGTTTTATGATGATGCAGGAATCGGTTTATTGCAGAATGGTACTTAATCAGAATATTGCAAATAATGTTATAAGTAACATACGGTCAAATAAACCTCCGGAAGGACTTGTACAAGTGCTTGCTGTTACAGAAAAGCAATTTTCAAAAATGGAATTTATAACCGGAAATTATACAAGTGAAGTAATAGACAGCGACGAAAGGTTAGTGATAATATGATGCTTGTATATCCGCCTATAGGACTGGAAATGTGCATAAAAAAGGATAAGGTACAAACAATAATTATCGAAGATCCAAAACTGTTTTATGAAATTATAAATGATATTTACAGTCAGATAAACGGAAACAGCGGTGATACGGTGATATCCGAAAATTATGTACCTATACAATTAAGCAGGTCGGCAGATATTATTACACAATTTATACCATTTACGCTGAACAGAAAAGATATTCTTTCAAGTATTTATTCGCAAATGAAAGATAGATCTGTAAATGTATCATTTTACGGCGCAACGCAGGAATTGTATGCATATATTGAAAAATATCTATGTGATCTTATTGAAGATGAAGAAAATGAAATGGATATTTGCTGTCCGGATGATATATTGGCTATTTTAAAAGCGTTTGATCTTCATATTGTTGAAACAGATAAAAAACTTAATGAAAAGTTGTTTGAATATTTTCTTGTTATGCAAAAATATAAAAAGCGGTCTGTTTTTATTACAGCAGGATTGAGAAACTATATTTCAAACCGTGAAGCGGAGGATCTGTTTCAAAGTGTTCTGCTCAATGGAATAACTTTAATATGTCTGGAAAGCAAAGAGCCTTTGCTTCTAAAAAATGAGTCACGAATAATTATTGACAAAGATTTGTGCATTATATAGATAAAGCTGTTGACTTTTGCAAAAAAATTTGTTATAATTGTAATATGCCTTATGGATCTACACTGATGAGTAGTGTCATTATCTCAAAATTTGAGGTTTGAGAGTAGTGTAATTTTATAGGGTAGTAAAACTGCAAAATAGGGCAAATCAATGTAAAAGTTGTTTGAGAGTAGTGTAATTTTATAGGGTAGTAAAACTTAACGCTCTGCTTGATCTGCGTGAAGATTGTTTGAGAGTAGTGTAATTTTATAGGGTAGTAAAACATGACAGCCGTCTTGCTGTGCTTGCCTATAGTTTGAGAGTAGTGTAATTTTATAGGGTAGTAAAACCAGTCGCAAGACTTAACGAGGTTTCCGGTGTTTGAGAGTAGTGTAATTTTATAGGGTAGTAAAACACGATACTTATTATACATCTGAACTACCCTGTTTGAGAGTAGTGTAATTTTATAGGGTAGTAAAACCGCTTAAGCGGTGTTTCACCGCATTCTATGTTTGAGAGTAGTGTAATTTTATAGGGTAGTAAAACTGAAGCATAATGCCTATTGCCATACGTTTGTTTGAGAGTAGTGTAATTTTATAGGGTAGTAAAACCTTTACTTCCCATAAGCTGTAATGCTGTTCGTTTGAGAGTAGTGTAATTTTATAGGGTAGTAAAACATGAGCTGCTATGCCAAGGACTTACGCCGGGTTTGAGAGTAGTGTAATTTTATAGGGTAGTAAAACGACATTGTTGATATCAAATATCTTCACTGGGTTTGAGAGTAGTGTAATTTTATAGGGTAGTAAAACGCCAATGATTACGATACTTGTTATACATCTGTTTGAGAGTAGTGTAATTTTATAGGGTAGTAAAACTGTTGCGTTCTCTGACGTTGGTGTAACGCGGTTTGAGAGTAGTGTAATTTTATAGGGTAGTAAAACAGCGAAATTAGAAAGCTACCTCCAAATCAGTTTGAGAGTAGTGTAATTTTATAGGGTAGTAAAACAGAATAATGAGTTGGCAAGAGTATTATCAGTTTGAGAGTAGTGTAATTTTATAGGGTAGTAAAACATTCTTGGATTAAATACAATGCAAGAGATAGTTTGAGAGTAGTGTAATTTTATAGGGTAGTAAAACTAACTTCTATATTGATGATTACAAATTTCAGTTTGAGAGTAGTGTAATTTTATAGGGTAGTAAAACAAACAGCAGGAAAGCCGTGTGACGTTCATTGTTTGAGAGTAGTGTAATTTTATAGGGTAGTAAAACTCATTTACAAGATAAAATTCACGCCTCCTGTTTGAGAGTAGTGTAATTTTATAGGGTAGTAAAACCGATCACGCAGCTTCCCAAAGAGCAGTATGTTTGAGAGTAGTGTAATTTTATAGGGTAGTAAAACCATGGCTGAGGTAGAGAAACTACCTATCAGTTTGAGAGTAGTGTAATTTTATAGGGTAGTAAAACTTCTCGCTTCGGCTTTGTTCCGCCGTCCTTGTTTGAGAGTAGTGTAATTTTATAGGGTAGTAAAACTGAACATCATTTTGAGAATGAACTTCTTCGGTTTGAGAGTAGTGTAATTTTATAGGGTAGTAAAACAAGCCTATGCGGTAATGAAAGAGGAATATGTTTGAGAGTAGTGTAATTTTATAGGGTAGTAAAACTAGCGAAATTAGAACGCTACTTCCAAAAAGGTTTGAGAGTAGTGTAATTTTATAGGGTAGTAAAACCGGTAGCTATCCTTATCCCCTTTAATGTCAGTTTGAGAGTAGTGTAATTTTATATGGTAGTAAAACATTTTTCTCGCTGAATAATGCGGTCGATAGTTTGAGAGTAGTGTAATTTTATAGGGTAGTAAAACTGAAGCTTATAGCTTATCAACTCGGCATAAGTTTGAGAGTAGTGTAATTTTATAGGGTAGTAAAACTTTTGTGGAGCGGTGCAAAAAGTGTGACCCGTTTGAGAGTAGTGTAATTTTATAGGGTAGTAAAACGTATCGTCACGCATAGCAGACCCTCCTAAGGTTTGAGAGTAGTGTAATTTTATAGGGTAGTAAAACACTTTTGATTTTAGTGAACTTACTGCTTCTGTTTGAGAGTAGTGTAATTTTATAGGGTAGTAAAACCACCGTCGGGGCTATCCCTGATGACGTCTAGTTTGAGAGTAGTGTAATTTTATAGGGTAGTAAAACTAACCCGGACGAACCACCGGAGGAATAAATGTTTGAGAGTAGTGTAATTTTATAGGGTAGTAAAACACAAAAATGGAGGTGTCAATAGGTGTTTAGTTTGAGAGTAGTGTAATTTTATAGGGTAGTAAAACTAAGCGCATACATTCAGAATGCGGGCTTTTGTTTGAGAGTAGTGTAATTTTATAGGGTAGTAAAACTCGTAAAAAAAATCCCAATTATAAACATGTGTTTGAGAGTAGTGTAATTTTATAGGGTAGTAAAACAGTCAGTCTTGACACGGGATAGCGTGTGTGGTTTGAGAGTAGTATAATTTTATAGGGTAGTAAAACCGGTGAAGTGCTTGAGCCGTCAATGGGTATGTTTGAGAGTAGTGTAATTTTATAGGGTAGTAAAACAACCGTCCGCTAACTATTCCGATTATACGGTTTGAGAGTAGCGTAATTTTATAGTGTAGTAAAACTTGCACTTGGGCATAGCGTGAGGCAAGATGGTTTGAGAGTAGTGTAATTTTATAGGGTAGTAAAACAAGGAGTGTGTTTTATGAACACGATTTTTGTTTGAGAGTAGTATAATTTTATAGGGTAGTAAAACTCTTGCAGACTATCTTCCAGTTTTATCTGTATTTTCAACAAAATAGCAGCTTTTTATAGAAATAAACAGATCTGCATAGTATCTTTTAGTCATATTTGCATAAATTATTTTCCTGACTTTGTATAATTTTTTCGGAGAAATGCTTGACATTTCAATTAATATGTGCTATATTATCAATAGCGCAAGATTAAATCTTACAAAATCAAAAGGAGATAATGCTATGAATATCTACGATTTCAAAATCACAGCTCAGGACGGCAGTGAAGTTGCTCTTTCGGACTACAAAGGAAAGGTCCTTCTGATAGTCAATACTGCAACGGGCTGCGGTTTTACTCCGCAGTATGACGAACTTCAGGATCTGTATGAACTTCATCAGAAAGACGGGCTGGAAATACTTGATTTTCCATGCAATCAGTTCGGCGAACAGGCTCCCGGCAGCGACGAGGAAATACACAGTTTCTGCACCGGACGCTATGGAATAACATTCCCACAGTTTGCAAAGATCGATGTAAACGGCGAGAATGCTATCCCACTATACAAATATCTGACGGAGAATACCACGTTTGCCGGATTTTCCGGTCCAATGGGGCTGATCCTTAAACCGGTCGTAAAGAAAATGGACAGCGACTATAAAAACAACGGCAAGATCAAATGGAACTTCACAAAGTTTCTGATCGACCGTAACGGAGAGATCGCCGCACGCTTTGAGCCGACCGAATCGCTTGACAAGGTAAAAGCAAAAGTCGAGGAGGTCTTATAATGTTCCACTACGACTATAAAACGGAAAATACTTGTTCCCAATTGATAAGCCTTGATCTTGACGGGGATATTATCCACAACGTTACTTTTATAGGCGGCTGTAATGGTAATCTGAAAGCCATTCCCTTGCTTATAGAGGGTTGGACGGTGGAGCAGGTGGAAAGCAAACTTTCCGGCGTCCTCTGCGGACGCAGACCAACTTCCTGCGCAGATCAGCTGGCCCGTGCAGTTCGGGCAGCTTATGAAGCCGAACAGCAAGTATCTTAATTTAAATTGGAGGTATAAAAAATGAGTAAAATATTAGCAGCATATTTCAGCGCCAGCGGTGTGACCGCTGATGCGGCAAAGAAGGTTGCAGAAATTGCAGGTGCAGACCTTTATGAGATACGTCCCGAAGTTCCCTATACACAGGCTGATTTAAACTGGCAGGATAAGAACTCCCGAAGTTCTGTCGAAATGAAAGACAAGTCCTCACGTCCAAAAATAGCAGATAAAAATGCTCCTGTCGCAGATCATGACGTAATTTTTCTCGGCTTTCCCATTTGGTGGTATACCGCGCCGACGATAATAAATACTTTTTTAGAGAGTTATGATTTTTCGGGAAAAAGAATTATTCTCTTTGCAACGTCCGGCAGCAGCGGATTTGAAAATTCGCTGCATGACTTAAAGGTCAGTGTGAGCAGCGAGACGGCGTTGGAAGAGGGGATCGTTGTTCATGGAATACAAAACAGCGACGCATGGAAAAAGTGGATCATATCTCTGGAAATGTGAGGTGAGGTCTGTATGAAACTTGCAGTACGTTACTATTCAAAAGGCGGCAACACTAAAAAGATCGCAGAAGCGATCGCAAAAGCTGTCGGCACAGAAGCAAAAACGGTAACTGAACCGTTGGACGAAGATGTGGATATCCTGTTCCTTGGCAGCGCGCCTTACGCTTTCGATGTAGATGATGAAGTCAAAAATTTTATCAGCAGCATCAATGTGTCTGTGGGAAAAGTAATAAATTTCAGCACAGCCGCCGTCATAAGATCTACCCGAAAGTATGTGGAAAAATTGTTTGCGGAGAAGAATATTCCTGTTGCAGAAGAAGAATTTTCCTGCCGCGGCGCTTTTACGGTGCTTCATAAAGGCAGACCGAATGAGGACGATTTAAAATCTGCTGCCGAATTTGCAAAAAAGATCATATCATAGGGAGGATCATGAATAATGGCAGCTTCATTTGACCCGTTAAAACTTGAAAATCAGATATGTTTTCCTCTTTATGCCTGTTCCAAGGAGATCGTAAAAGCATATAAGCCGTATCTTGACGAACTTGATCTGACCTATACACAGTATATAACAATGATGGTTATGTGGGAACATAAGGAACTGCGGGTAAAAGAGGTCGGAAAATACCTGTATCTTGATTCCAGCACGCTGACGCCTTTGCTTAAACGGTTGGAGGAAAAGGGGTATGTGTCACGCCGCCGTTCTGAAAAAGATGAACGGGATCTGATAGTTTCAATAACCGAAGAGGGAATGGCTTTGCATGAAAAAGCACTCTCTGTACCGCAGCGCCTCGCCGCATGTGTGGATATAGAGCCGGAAAAAGCACAGTTGCTCTATTCAATACTATATGAGCTGCTCGGAAAGTTATCTGTACCTTAAATAAAACAATAAAAATTATCCTGAAAGAAAAAGCGGAACATTTTTATATGTTCCGCTTAAATTTTCAGATAGGGAATTATCTTGCTCCGTTATTTTGTTTTTTAAAATCGACTTGCCTTTAGCCGGATTTTGTATTTTATTTTAAATTTACATTTATCTGATCACAATACTCCAAAATGCGAGCAATAATATTTTTATTCTGTATTATCATTATAAACTATAAATCACCTTTCTATCTTTTTCCAATTCTTCAATAAAATTTTTATATAGTGGATTGAACTTATTGCTTGCAATTTGTGATTCAGTAACCAAATCAATTTCTTTATTAAATGATTCTCTTAAATCCTCATAAAATCCAAAAAATTTAAATCCCACCAAATTCTCAGGATCTACTATAAAATCAATATCACTATCTTCGGTTGCTTCACCTCTTGCATATGATCCAAATATACAAACTTTATTTACGTTATATTTTTCTGCAACCTGTTTCACTTTTTTCTCAATTTCTTCTATTGTGTATATACTCATAATTACCTCCTTCATGTCAGTATCAATATCTTGCCAAAAAACTTCCTCCAAAATAAATAATGGGGAACAGAATGATCTGCTTTCCCCATTGTTAAATGATTGTTTTTAGTCTGCCCTTGATGGCGGTGAGCGCCAATTATCAAAGTCTGCCCTTAATGGTGGTGAGCGCCAATAGAATGTACAATCATTCAAAACATTCAAAGCAATACAGCTTCCTTGATTATTATATCCCATTACGTCTTTTATGTCAATACTTTTTGAAAAAATTTTTACGCTTTGCAAAACTTCGTGTTTATCTCTCTGTTTGTACGTCAAAAAAATAAAAGGCTGCGAAAAATCGCAGCCTTAAATAACAACTCCCACTCACAGTAGGGACCACTGCTTTTACAACTCCCACTCACAGTAGGGACCACTGCTTTTTACAGGAACCACAAGATTCCCATACGATAAGAACTGATCTTATCACAAAATTATTATATCATATCCTATTAGATTTGTCAATACTTTTTTTGAAAAATCATAGTATAATTTAATATTATTGTTCATTGTTACAGATACTTTAATAAAAAACTTTAGCTGTACATTATGTACAGCTAAAGTGTGTTCCCACTTCTACGGTAGGGTTCTCCTCTTTAATCGTTCCCACTTCTACGGTAGGGTTCTCCTCTTTAATCGTTCCCACTTCTACGGTAGGGTTCTCCTCTTTGATCGTTCCCACTTCTACGGTAGGGTTCTCCTCTTTGATCGTTCCCACTTCTACAGTAGGGTTCTCCTCTTTTTACAGAAACCATAAGGTTCCCATACGATAAGAACTAAGCTTATCACCATATATATTATATCTCATCTTATCATATTTGTCAATACTTTTTGAAAAATTTTGTGTTACGGAATTTCGTATTCCTCTAATAAAAATTTAAAAGGGAATTACTATGCCGCGGCAATAGCAACTCCCTTTAATGATTGATTTTTCCGTTGTCCGCCAACTATACCGTCCCACAAGTACGGCTTTACTATCAGGTTTTTCCGTTGCCTGCCAACTATACCGTTCCACAAGTACGGCTTTGCTATCGGATTTTTATCGTGTCAACCTCACGTTAGTAGCTTAAGCTATTCTAATAATATTATATCCCATATTATCATATTTGTCAATACTTTTTTGAAAAATTTTTCTGCTTTGCGAAATTCCTCGGTTTTGTGATGAAACCGATATGATTTTATAATCAACTTTGAATAGATCCCGAATCTACTTCAAATCTGCATAATACAAATCCAAATACATTGCTCTATTCTAAAATATTACAAATAAAAAGCCGTGTAATAACACGGCTTTACCTTATTTTGCGTGGTGGGGCTCCCACCTGTTAAAGACCCTATTTATTTTGTATGGTAAGGTTCCCATCTGTTATAGCTCCTATTTATTTTATATGGTAAGGCTCCCATCTGTTATGGCTCCCGATTTTGCATGGCAAGGATAAACCATGATGACAACTGTCACCATATATATTATATCCTATCTTAATTGCATTGTCAATGCTTTTTGAAAATTTTTTCAGATTTGCGAAATTTTCCATTTTTGTGGTGAAACCGATATAATTTTATAATCAACTTTTGATAGATCCCGAATGTATTTAATATCTATTTGATATAAATTTGATCCGGTTTGCTTCATGTTTATTTATAATGTTTGTATACCCAAATAAAGGGCTGCGGTATTATCCGCAGCCCAAAATCGGTTCCACTTACGGTAGGACTCACCGCTTTTATCGGTTCCACTCACAGTAGGACTCACTGCTTTTATCGGTTCCACTTACAGTAGGACTCACTGCTTTTTACAGAAACCACAAGATTCCCATACGATAAGAACTTATCTTATCACAATGCTATTATATCATATCCTATTAGATTTGTCAATACTTTTTTGAAAAAAATTTACTATTGACAATATTGTGGTTTTGATGTATAATAAAATCAAGGTCAAGGTTGTTTAAGCCCTTGGGCAATTGGAGTCCAAGCACACTGAACAATTCTTGGCTTTATTTTTAAAAATACTATTGACAATATTGCGGTTTTGATGTATAATAAAATCAAGGTCAAGGTTGTTTATCGCCTCGGGCAATTGGAGCCCCAGACACGAGCACAATTCTTGGCTTTATTTTTAAAAATACTATTGACAATATTGCGGTTTTGGCGTATAATAATATCAAAGTCAAGGCTGTTTGTTAATTCGGAGTATTGTTCTCCCCATCTCTCAAACAATTCTTGGCTTTTATTTTTTTAATATTTTATAAATTTCAAAAAACACTTGACATTTGCTGTTGTATATGTTACACTGTTATCAAAGCTGATAAATGTGTTCTCCTCGGGGAAATCGACCCCTATGGAACGAAGTATTTATCGGCTTTTTCTTTTTAAGGTTCATTTTATTTGCTCAAAACCCTTGACAAAATCGTAAAACGACAGTATAATTATTTTAGTAACACCCGATTGAGGTATCCTCGTCTGCAAATTCGTTTTGCAGATCAGCGTGGGACTGAAAACCCAGAAGCTTCACGGGTGTTATTTTTGTTTTCAAAAAAAGTAAATTTTCAGAAAAACACTTGACATTTGCCGTTGTATATGCTATACTGTTATCAAAGCTGATAAATGTGTTCTCCTCGGGGAAATCTACCCCTATGGAATGAAGCATTTATCGGCTTTTTATTTTTACGGTTAATTTTATTTGCTCAAAACCCTTTACAAGATCATAAAGTTGTGGTATACTTATTTTAATAACACTCGATGAAGTATCCTCGTCTGCAAATTCGTTTTGCAGGTCTGTGCGAGCTTTTAAACTCGGTAGCTTCACGGGTGTTATTTTTGTTTTCAAAAAAAGTAAATTTTCAGAAAAACACTTGACATTTGCCGTTGTATATGCTATACTGTTATCAAAGCAGACCACTGAACCGCTTGTAGACTTGGAGTATTGGTCTCCTATGTTGGCGGTCAAGTTTGCTTTTTTTATATCTATTGCAAAATATCAAGCAAGTAATCAGAAATGGAAAGAGAATGTGAGCATGATATTGCCCACATTCCGCAAAGTCCAAAATTAATTAAATATTATTTTCAAATACTATTTCAAATGTACTGTCTTCGGTAAACGAGTTAAATACATCAGCGAATTGTGCGCCTATTAATGCCCTTTTGAAATCCGTATAAACTACATCTTCTGTATTGTATGATAATTCACCATTTCCAGTTATAACAATATCGTTAAGATAAACGGCATAATAAATATCATCACCTTGTACTATATCGCCTACATTATTGCTATCGTCGCCATAATCTGTCTTTTTTTCGGTTTCAACATTTACTTTGTAGAAACGTATATACTTATTATGTGACTTTATTGAATGAAATAATCCTTCGCTGTAAATATCGCCGTCCTCACTATATAAAAGCACTTCGGTAACAGGTGTAATACTATATTTGTTTACGCTGTAATCTTTATAGTCAACAACAAGTTCTCCGTAGCCTTTTAAAAAGTCCGATTTACATATTTTAGCACCGCTTTTATAATTTCCCGAATTCTCGATTTTTTCATTAATATAGCTGTCCATGTACGAACCTATTTCGGACAGATCCGCTTCACTTGCAAGATATTCGTCAAGACCGCTTACGGTAAATTCTTTTGTAACGGTATTCTCATCAATGATAAAACCTTGATTTTCAAGCGCATTTTCGGGATATGATGCGCTGACCGTTATTGTTTCTCCGTTTTTGACCTGTCCGTCATATGAATAGCTGACGTGATTTTTTACAAATTCGTTGTCGCCTGTGTATTCTATCATTGCTGTTCCGTCCGGAGACATACCCTCAAATGTTACGCTTATATCCTTTGTCAGATCAAGAACAACAGCGTCCTCCAGTCCGCTGACCGTGTAGGTAAATTCCGTATCGGTAAATTTAATATTAAGATTTTCAAGTGCTTTCTCATCACATGTCACTTTAATATTTACTTTATCGCCGTTGGAAAGGTTATCTTTCGGCTCTGCATCATAACCCACATCATAAAGAAGCACCTCATATTGAAGCTGTTCCATATCCGTGGCATCTTTTGGCATACATTCTTCAATTATACGATCGTATAAATCGTCATTCATTGACATTGAAAATTTTCCGCTGCCGTTGAAACCGTTCACAGTCGGAACAAAAAATTCCTCCGCCGAATAGTTTTTTACGCCGCAGGAAGTCAGCAGGAACATTCCCACACTTAAAAGAAAAATTGCCGTAAGTCTGATTTTTTTCATTTTGACCACTCCTTGAAAATTTATAGAAGAATTATATCATGCTTAAATATTTCTGTCAAATGCAAGACCATATTTTTTAGGTTTACATATCAATATTTTAACCTTTATTTTCAAAATACATTTCCAACACCTTTTTACTATTGACAATATTGCAGCATTGGTGTATAATAGTACCAAAGTCAAGATTGTTTAAGCCCTTGGACAACTGTAGCCCAAGCACACTGAACAATTCTTGGCTTATATTTGTATTTATAGCCATTATTTTATTAATAATCTTCGTCCTCCTCATCTTCATCTTCAGGCTGATCGGCTATCCACATTCTGTAAGCGTCGCTTTCGGCAATCAGAACGGTCATATTCAAAAGTCCGGCGGCTTCATCAGGCGACGCGTTAAGATACTCATCTGTATGTTTGTAATGTTCTGCCGCTCGTTCAACATATCCGGAAACAGTTTCTTGAATGTTGGCAATGTGTTCTTCAAGGTATCCGTCATTTTCAAGATCTGTAAGCAGTTTCGGAGCGTGATTTTCAAGAAATTCCATCCTTTGACTTGCGTATTTGCCCTTTGATAAGGTCATGATCTCGGTGTTTGTCATAATGTTTTCCTCCTTAAAATTGGTTTTTGGGGCTGTAATATCAATTTTTACAATTGTAGCTTCCTTTCTTTTATGTTTTTTTGGCGTGGAATCTATCCTGCATTTAATATTATATTACTGTTGACAGTAATATTCAATACTCATTATAACCAAACTTTAAAAGATAAATTTGGTTATTTTGTTACTGTTGACAGATAAATATATATGATATAATAGTATCGGAAAACTTTTTTGAGGTGATAAAATGGAAATTACGGAAAATCAATTAAAAGCCAAGCGTGAATGGGACAGGACAAACCTTAAAACTTTTTCGTGCCGGATCAAGAGGGATTATGCCGAATATTTTCTTGCTTACTGCAAAGCGAATAACACTTCTCCGAATCAGATCTTGAAAAAATGTGTTTTTGACTGTATTAAAAAATACGGCGAAGAACTTGAAGCTCAGGAAAAAGCGGAAAAAGAAAATTGACAAATATTTTCTTTTTTTGTGTTTTCAGAAATAAGTTTGGCAAAATATTCTGCAAAAGCCGTTACTTTCAAAATACAAACGGCATATTTCAGATTAGTATAATTTTATAATGAAATAACGTAAAAAAATTATCTGTGAGTGATAGAAAATGCTTAAAATATCTGTCTGTGACGATAATGAAAAACATATTTCCGCATTGCGTAAAATGCTTGACGAATGGTCTGAAAATAAGCCTTTTGCCGTGATGATCTACGAATATCAGAGTGCGGAAAATTTTCTTTTTTCATATCCGGACAAACCGTGTGATGTTATTCTTCTTGATATTGAAATGAAAAATTTAAACGGCATGGAACTGGCTAAAAAACTGCGCAAAAACGGAGATATGCTTCCGATAATTTTTATAACAGGGTATTCCGAATACATTGGTGAGGGTTATGATGTGGAAGCGCTCCATTACCTCCTTAAACCGGTAGAAAAAGAAAAACTTTTTGAAGTTCTTGATAAATATACAAAAAAGCACGATCCTAAAAATGATATTGTACTTTCCTGCAGCGATAAAAATATCCGCGTAGATCCGGAAAATATCCATTACTGCGAAGCAAGGGGAAAGAAAACCGAAGTGCATATTCCTGACGAAAATATTCTGATATGTAATAAAGGAATAAACGATCTGCAAAATGATCTGGGAGAAAATTTTATTTTTTGTCACCGTTCGTATCTGGTTAATTTACGCTTCATAAAAAGCATTTCAAAAACAGAAATTAAAATTGACGGTGGGGAAAATATTCCTCTTTCAAGACGGCTGTATAAAGAAGTAAATGAACGATTTATTGAATTTTATACCGGGAGAGAAAAACAATGAAGATATTTTTAATAATATTGTTTGCAGCTCTTATCGCAATAATTTTATGTGTGGTCTTTATTTGTTTAAGAAAAGTTTTATATAATATGATAGACCACAGGATAGAACGTTTTCAGAGCGAACTTATTGAAAAGCAAGTCCGCGAGATCGAAAATATGTACCGTCAGGTGCGAGGCTGGCGGCATGATTACCGAAACCATATACAGAATATGAAAATTCAGCTTGCCGATAAAAATTACGGCAAACTGAATGAATATCTTGATTCGCTTGCTTGCGACCTTGACACCGTTGATACAGTCATAAAAACAGGGAATGTCATGGCTGACGCTATTTTAAACAGCAAACTTGCAGCAGCTGAAAAATTAAATATCCGTCTGAATGTAAAAGCAAATGTTCCCGAACATCTTAAAATGACCGACGTGGAGCTGTGTTCGGTGCTTGGAAATATGCTTGATAATGCCATAGAAGCCTGCGCGGCACTTCCCGAAAATGAACGTTTTATGCGCGTTTATATCGGCAGATTAAAAGGGCAGCTTTATCTTTCAGTGCAGAATTCCGCAGGAAAAGTGCGCAAAGAAAAAGGTGAATATATTTCCACAAAAAGCGATTCCAAAGAGCATGGATACGGACTTTTCCGAATTGACAGAATTGCAAAAAAATACGGCGGCTACGTTAACCGACAGAATGAAGAGGGCGTTTTTGCCGCTGAAATTATGATACCTTTGACGGCATAATTACCATTCGTTCTATATTTTGACCTTTCGTTCCGGAATACGCACGAAAGGTCATTTTTGTGGTATCATAAAAAAGAGGTGATATTATGGTTAAAGTCACAAAATGGAACAAGACAAAAAAGAAATCCGATTGGGCAAATTACAAAGCGGAAATAAAAGCCTTGAAATACGGCATTATAAATAACGTTATGTTCGTTATGAAAGAACTTTTCAAATTCGATAAATTAATGTTTTTATGTATTTTTCTGTTTGCTTTCGGGTTTTATTTCAGCAATCTTTTATCGGTCTATATCAGCAAATATGTGGTGGAGCTTGCCGCCGCAGGCTTTGGGGACAAGCGGCTTATTTTGATCTGTCTTGGAATATTGGTCGGAATATCTGTAAGCGCATCCATTGCCGAAAGCGCGGGAAATTATAAGGGATTTATCGGCTTTAGAAAATTTAACGACCACCTTTGTGGGAAAATTATGAAGAAAACACTTACCACTGATTATGAAAATTGTGAAAGTTCAGACAAAGCCGATAAACTAAACAAAGCGGTAAACGCATTAGGTGTGGCGGCAATGAATACGCCAGTAAACGTCAGAGGAAGTATACGGCACATTCTGGAATTTTTCACATATTCGGCGATACTTTCGGTGCTTGATATACGTCTTGTGCCGGTGATAGTTATCCCTGCCGCTTTAGGATATTTCTGCGAACGTCACAAAATGCTCTGGGTCTGGAATATGGCTGATTTTTGGCAGAAATCCGAAAGACGGATAAGTTACATTGACAAAATAAGCGGCGATTTCCAGAACGCAAAGGATACCCGTATTTATAATATGCAAAGCTGGTTCAATAAAGCGTGGAAACGCTCCGTAGACGAGCGCCTTAAATGGTATACCGAGCAGGACGCTTGGGAATTTCGTCACAATATTTTTGGTTCGATAGTGGCGTTCATCGGCGATCTTGCGGCGTATATCTATGTTATTTATCTTGTTATGTCAGGAAATATCGGCGCAGGTGATTTTGTACTGTATTTTAATTCAATAATGCGGCTTTCAACTGCGGTAAAGGATTGGTTAAATAATTTTTCGGGCTATCAGTGGATCTCTAATAATGTAAATTACATTCGCGAATATCTTGAAATGCCGGATAAAACAAATCGCGGCAAGGGCAAAAAAATTCCCGAAGGAAAATGCGAAATTGAATTTAGAAATGTAAGCTACAAGTATTCCGGCGCGGAAAATTTTACAATTAAAGACCTTTCTTTTACTCTACACAAAGGAGAAAAACTTGCCCTTGTGGGACTTAACGGCGCAGGAAAAACAACAATTGTAAAACTTATGTGCGGACTTTATGATCCCACAGAGGGAGAAATTTTTCTTAACGGAATAAACGTTAAAAATTTTAATCGCGAGGAATATTTTAAATTATTTTCCGCAGTATTTCAGGATATTTTCCCTATCGCCGCAAGCGTTTCGGAAAATGTTGCAGGAAGTGATAAGATCAACAAAGAAAAATTGTTTGATTGTATGAAAAAAGCCGGGATCTATGATAAAATAAGCAGTTTGACAGAAAAAGAAAATACAAAATTAGTACGCGGAATTTATGAGGATTCTATTGAATTATCCGGAGGTGAAACGCAAAAACTTGCTCTGGCAAAAGCGCTTTATAAAAATGCTCCGATGCTTTTATTAGACGAGCCTACCGCTGCTCTTGACCCAATTGCCGAACAGGAAATGTATATGAATTATCTTGATTTTTCAAAAGAAAGGACTTGTGTTTTCATTTCTCACAGACTGGCTTCAACACGGTTCTGCGATAAAATAATGCTTATCGAAAACGGCGAGATCGCCGAGCTTGGGACGCATTCCGAACTTATGCTGAAAGGCGGCAAATACGCCGAATTATTCAATATCCAAAGCAGTTATTATAGTGATGAAAATGTTAATAAGGAGGCAGATTGTTTATGAAAAAGAAGAACGCGGACGATATGACATTCAAAGAAAAAATAATTATTTTAAAACGCTGCGTAAAATTTATAAACAGTGCGGACAAAGGAATTATTTTACGAAATATTTTATCCTTGCTGCCCGATATAATAAGTACATTTTCGGGAATTTTCCTTGCTTCTCTGGTGATCGACGGAGTTGTAAACGCAAAGCC
>CANQZR010000008.1 GCA_947628405.1 uncultured Clostridia bacterium | reverse complement strand
TTTTTTGTCAAATCCTCCGACTCTTACCGTTTTAAGAAATCCGGTTCCTTCCATTGTGAATACCTCCAACTATCAGAAAATCTTCTCCGTGTGAAAGGACAAAATATGTCAATTATCGCCTATACACTTCGGATACATAAAAATTATATCACAAATTTCAGCAATTCACAAGGGAATTTTAAAAAATTAGTACACAAAAAAACGCATATTTTTTTAGTGAATTATAATAATTTCGTTGCAGCAAAAGCCCTATTATTTTTATAATATCACTATTCGGCTTCACTGCTGCCGTTTTTCAGCCTGCGGAAAAGCTCAAGAAAGTAAAATTTGCATTCATAATTCCCCGGATCGTGCAGGATATCAAGCTCTTCTTCGGTAAAAACGCCGTCACACTCGTTAAGGGCGTCGTCTATATCCGCAACGGCAGGAAGGCAAAGCGGCGGAAACATAACGCACCACCAGTTTTTTCCTTTTCCGCTGCCTATAGATATCCTCAAGGCAGAATATCTTCCTGCCGGCATGGTTATGGAATCATACACCCTGTCGTCAAAGATCATTTCGGTAACTTCGCATTTTACCGGCAGGAAGCAGTTGTTCTCACGGAGCGTTCTTTCGGCGATCTCCTGTATACGGGCAAGGTTTTCTTCAGCGGCTGCGGCTGCGTCCTCGGCAGATCGGCTGTCCTTAAAAATATCCGCAGTTTCATTCAGGACCGCATCACGGACCTTTAGTTTAAGTTCCTGATCCTCCGGACTGTCCGAATTTGCCGGTATATGCAGTCTGAAAACAGTTTCGGTGATATTGCGGTATTCATCTGCAAAATCGCAAAATCCTGCACAGAACACGGCTGCAGCCATTCCGATGATAAGAGAAAGTTCTGTTATACGGCTTTTATTTTTCATACACAATGCCATTCCTTTCAATTTTCTTAGGAAAATTATGGAATGATTTGTGCCGATTTATTCATTTTTATAAAAAATTTCAAAAAAGTCTTGACAAGGAGAATAAAATAATATATAATATTAAATTGTTGGGTGCTATCTTAGCTCAGTTGGTAGAGCACATCCTTGGTAAGGATGAGGTCGTCGGTTCAAATCCGATAGATAGCTCCATATATCCTGCAAACGTATCAATGCGTTTGCAGGATTTTTATTTTTAGGCTATGTCATAACAATAGGGTGATTTTTTGCATTTTTATAATATATCAACTCTTAACTCTCAAATCTCAACACTGAATGATAAACCTTTTGCTGCGGCATTGCCTTATCCTATTTTCCAAAAGCCGAACGTATTACCTCCGCGCAAGCATCAAGTCCGAGCTTTCCGCTGTCAAGAACAATGTGATAATTGCTCATATCCGTCCACTTTTTTCCGGTATTTGCAGAATAATAACTGCGCCGCTTTTTATCAAACCTGACCATTATATATGCTGCGGAATTCTGATCTATGCCGTATTCATTTACCGCACGCTCCACCCTGAACTCCTTGTCGGCATGGATAAATACCGAAAGAACATCTTCCGAAGGCAATGCGCTTTCGGCACATCTGCCGACAAAGATCGCAGGACCTCTCATAGCATATTCCTTTATGATCCTTTGCTGCTCAACGAATATCCTGTCCTCACGGGAAAGTATATTGTCAGTATCGCTGTTCATCCTGCTTATTGCGTAAAGAGAATAAAGCAGACTGTTCGTAACGCTTTCCTCATATTTTTCAATTTCGGATACGGGAATGTTCATTTTTTCGGAGACTTCTTTCTGTATCTCGCTGCCATAGCAGGGTATGCCTGTTTTTTCGGAAAGCAGCCTGCCTATTTCCGTTCCGCCGCTGCCATATTCACGCTCGATCACAACATATCTGTATTTCATATAATACCTCCGTTTTTATGCGAACTGGGCATTGTACAGCTCCGCATAGAAGCCGTTTTTGTCCATAAGTTCATCATGGCTGCCCTGTTCGATTATATCTCCGTCCTTCATAACAAGTATCATATCCGCATTCCGTATAGTGCTAAGTCTGTGAGCGATAACAAAGCTGGTCCTGCCGCGCATAAGATTATCCATTGCGCGCTGTATGCGGTGCTCCGTTCTGGTATCTACCGATGAAGTCGCCTCGTCAAGTATAAGTACCGGTCTGTCGGCAAGGATCGCTCTTGCAATTGTCAGAAGCTGTCTCTGTCCGGCAGAAACATTGGTAGCGTCCTCGTTCAGCTCGAAATCATATCCTCCCGGAAGAGTCCTGATAAAATGATCCGCATGAGCGGACTTTGCCGCTGCGATAACTTCTTCATCAGACGCCTCAAGTCTTCCGTAACGGATATTTTCCATTATGCTTCCCTTGAAAAGCCATGTATCCTGCAAAACCATTCCGAAAGCGCTGCGCAGCTCGTTCCGGTTATATTCCCTGAGTCCGTGACCGTCAAGCCTTATTTCTCCTCCGTTGACATCATAGAACCTCATAAGCAGCTTTACCATGGTGGTCTTGCCCGCTCCGGTAGGTCCTACAATGGCTATCTGCTTTCCTTTATCGACGTGAGCGTTGAAATCCTTTATTATTATCTTTTCCGGATCATATCCGAAGCTGACGTGTGTAAAATCCACAACTCCGCTTATATTTCCGACAGATACCGCATTCTCTGTGGTCTGATCCTCTTCCTCTTCATCAAGAAATTCAAAAACACGTTCTGCCGCCGCAGCCATTGACTGCATCATATTTGTAACCTGAGCGATCTGCTGCATGGGCTGGGTGAAGTTCCTTACATAAGTGATAAAAGCAAGTATATCGCCTATCTCGATAGTTCCGCGCACCGCAAGGAAAGCGCCGGATATAGCCACTCCCACATATCCGAGATTGCCTACGAACTGCATTACCGGCATCATAAGTCCGGACAGGAATTGTGACTTCCATGCAGATTCATAAAGAACGTTATTCGTGCTGCTGAATCTATCTATCACGTCGTTTTCCTTTCCGAAGGCTTTTACGACAAGATGTCCGGAATAATTTTCTTCTACCTGACCGTTGATATGTCCAAGGTATTCCTGCTGCTGCTTGAAATATTTCTGTGACTTTTTCATCACCGCTCCTATGAATACAAGGCTGACAGGAAGTATCAGCAGCGTTATAAGGGTCATAAGCGGACTGATAGTCAGCATCATTATCACAACGCCTATCATTGTCGTTACGGAGGTTATAAGCTGTGTAACGCTCTGATTGAAGCCGTTTCCGAATGTATCCACATCATTCGTTATCCTTGAAAGGACTTCTCCGTATGTCTTGCTTTCAAAATATTTAAGCGGCATACGGTCCATTTTTTCGGTGATATCTTTCCTCAGCTTGTAGCAAAGCCTCTGGGTTATGGACGACATGGTAAGCCCCTGTATCAGGCTGAAAAGAAAGCTCGCAGCATACAGTGCAAGCACTATAAGAAGGATCTTTCCGATATAGGAAAAATCTATCCCTCCTGTGCCGGTGATCTTTTTCATCAATCCCTCGGAAAGAGACGTTGTGGCTTTTCCGAGTATTTTCGGACTTACGATATGGAATACCGCGCTTGCGGCGGCACAAAGCATAACGGCAGCAACGCCTGCTTTGTATCTTCCGGTATAACCTATTACCCTGCGGACGGTACCTTTGAAATCTTTTGCTTTTTCTACCGCAGGACCTCTTCCTCTCGGCGGCATTCAGCATTCCTCCTTTGCTTCGATACTTCTGAGAAATTCCGTTTCGGAAAGCTGCGAACGCGCGATCTGTTCATATTCCTCGCAGTTCTTTACAAGCTCCTTATGAGTTCCCTTGCCGACCATTCTGCCGTCCTCAAGAACGATTATCTGATCTGCATTAAGTATTGTGCTGACGCGCTGAGCAACGATTATAACCGCAGCCTCCTTTGTCTTTTTGGAAAGAGCGTTTCTCAGAGCCGTATCCGTCTTGAAATCAAGCGCAGAGAAGCTGTCGTCAAAAATGTATATTTTAGGATCGCGCGCTATAGCTCTTGCTATTGAAAGTCTCTGCTTCTGACCGCCTGATACGTTTGTGCCGCCCTGCGCAATAGGACTTCTGTATCCGTCCGGTTTTTCGTTTATAAATTCCGAAGCCTGAGCGATCTCCGCCGCTTCGATAACGTCCTGCTCCGAAGCATTATCCGCTCCGTATGAAATATTTGAAAAGATATCTCCCGAGAACAGCACCGCTTTCTGCGGAACATAACCTATCTGCCTGCGGAGCGTTTCTATCGACAGATCTTTTACATTTATCCCTCCTACGGAAACGCTTCCCTCCGTAACGTCAAAAAATCTCGGTATAAGATTTACAAGCGTGGATTTTCCGCAGCCGGTGCTTCCTATCACGGCCGTTGTTTTTCCGGCTTCGGCGGTAAAATCTATATCCGTCAGAACATTCTCTCCGCCGTCGGGATACCTGAAGCTCACATGGTCAAATCTTACCGAAGTCTCTGCCGGCATATCCGTTATGGGATCTTCTTTATCAGTGATAACAGGCTCGGTATCAAGGACTTCCTTTATGCGGTTTGCCGCAACTCCGGCTCTCGGCAGCATTACCGATATCATTGTTATCATCAGGAACGACATTATTATCTGCATGGAATATGTTACAAATGCAGTCATTGCTCCGACTTCGATAACTCCTTCGTCTATCTTCTTTGCGGCTACCCATATTATCAATGCAGAAACGCCGTTCATTACCAGCATAAGCGCAGGCATCATGAATGACATTACTTTATTTGTGAAAAGCATTACTTTCATAAGGTCGGTATTTGCGGCGTCAAAACGCTTTTCCTCATGTTTTTCCCTGCCGAATGCCCTTATTACAGGTATACCGGTCAGCATTTCCCTTGCAACAAGGTTGACCTTATCCACAAGATCCTGCATTATCCTGAATTTCGGCATTGCTATCATCATAAGCGCCAGTACAAGGCTGAGTACAACAGCCACCGCAAGAACGATTATCCAGCTCATTCCCGATCTGTATCGGCTGATGTTTATTATTCCGCCTATAGCAAGGATCGGCGAATACAGCACCATTCTTAGAAGCATTACCGTAACGAACTGTATTTGCTGAACATCATTGGTGCTCCTTGTTATCAATGAAGCCGTTGAAAATCTGTCCAGTTCGGCATTTGAAAAACTCATTACCTTGCGGAAGATACTGTTCCTAAGATCCCGTCCGACTCCTGCCGCCACCAGCGACGCAAGAAATCCCACAAGTATTGCTGCCGCCGCTACGACCAGAGCCATTATCAGCATTTTTCCTCCGGTGCGCCACAGGTAGCTGCTCTGGAGCTTTTCAAGGTCTATGCCGCATATCTCATACTGCTCTCTGACAAAATATTTTGCCATTGAACCTATCATACTGTCTCCCAGTGAGGAAAGCTGTTCCTCAAGCGCGTTTCTCATATCCAGCATGACATTGCCGCTCTGCGACTGCTGCATCTGCATGAATATTGCAAGCTCCTCATCGCTCATGCCGGAAGTATCGACCTGAGAAATATCGGCGCCCTGAAGCGCAGACATATCCATGCCTGACAATTCTTCAGATGCTTGTGAATTGATCATATATGCTATTGCGATAACGTCCGAAAATTCACTGTCCAGTGCGTTCCATTCTTCTTCGGAAGTCTTTTCTCCGGACAGCACATAATATCCAAGATCTTCATCATAACTGTAAATATCCTGCCAGTCGGTCTTTTCCTCTTCCGTCATAAATGCGGCAGTTCCCATATAGCCCTGCTCCGAAATATACTGCGGAACAGAATGTTCAATGCCGGAATTTGATATGCCCACATCAATAAGCTCGGAAGTATAATCCGGCAAAGACAGGTCACAGTACGCCTGAATAAACAGAAGCAATACTATCATAAGCACCAGATACCAGTACTTTTTCAGATTGCGGAATATATTCCCCATTGTCATTATCTCCTTTCAGAAATATCATTCGCCCAAGGCGTCCCGTATTTTTTGTGAAATGCGGATAAAATCCTCCAGATCCTTTTTCCCTACTTTTTCAATAAGCAGCTCGGTCCTTTTCAGGAGTTCCTCTCTTTTGCGGAGCACAGCAGCCGTACCCTTTCCGGTAATTTTAACGACCGTTCGTCTGCCGTCATTTAAGGAACATTCTCTTGTTATCAAGCCGTTTTTTTCCATTTTTTTGAGGAGCGCCGCTACTCTTGCGGTGGTAACGTTCATTTCTCTGGCAATATCTCCGGCAATGACTTCCCCGTCGGACTTATAGAGGAACACAAGTATAAAGCCTATGCCTCTTTCAGCCTCCTCAACGCTGCTGAAAAATTTCTTAGGGGCGCAGGACCGGAATTTTTCCATTAATTCTTCCGCGTCGCTTTTAACGTCCATAAAGCACCTCCCGGAAAATATCTAACCCCTATTAGACATTTTACTTCACTGCGCCTCCAATGTCAATATAGGGACGGAAAATTTCACCTGAATTACACAATTACACATTTTCAACACAAAAGTGTTCCGGAATTTCCCGTTTCCCCACCGGTAAGATGAAAAATATTCGAGGTTTTTATCCAATAAAATCTTGACGTAAGCGGCATATTGTGTTAGAATATTAATATCCGGCGCAATGTTACACCGGTCTATATTATTTAATCCATAAAAGAATAGGGGAATTTTTAAAATGAAAAGTTTAAAAAAATTACTTGCATTGTCAGCAGCAGCCGCTGTGCTCATGTCAATGGCAGGCTGCGGAAACAAATCCGAAAGCGGAACTGACGATACGGGAAGCGCATCTGTTTCCACCGTCTCAGATGGCAAGCTCATCTGGGCGACAAACGCTGAATTTGAACCTTACGAATACCGTGAAGGCGATCAGGTAGTCGGCATCGACGCAGATATTTCCGCTTACATAGCCGAGCAGCTCGGTCTTGAAGCTCAGTGCGAAGATATGGCATTCGATTCCATAATCGCAGCGGTACAGTCCGGAAAGGCCGATATGGGCATTGCCGGAATGACTATCGACGAGGACCGTCTGGAAAATGTTGATTTCTCCACGCCTTATACCGACGCGGGTCAGGTAATAATCGTCAAGGAAGATTCTCCGATAAAGGCGCCTGCCGATCTTGCAGGAAAGACGATCGCAGTCCAGAGCGGAACTACCGGCGATACTTATGCCACCGATAATGTAGACGGCGCAACGGTAGACAGATATTCCAAGGGCGCAGAAGCTGTAATGGCTGTTCTTCAGAACAAGGCTGACGCCGTAATTATCGACAACAGACCTGCAAACGCTTACGTTGAAAAGAATCCCGGACTTATTATCCTTGACGAACCTCTTACCGTTGAACAGTACGCCATTGCTGTGAAAAAAGGCAATACCGAGCTACTCAACGAAATAAACAGGATACTTGCCGAGATGGAGGAAAACGGCAAAATGGCTGAAATAATGGCTAAATACCTTGGCGGAAATGAAGACCTTTCCGAAACAGCCGAATAATGCCAAAGCAAACTCGCAGACAAATACCGCGCAGTTCCTGCGCGGTACTGTTTTAATAAGAGACTTAAAGCCCATTATTCGGAATTTGTCCTCACAAAGATCCGTACACGGCTTCTATGAGAACAAGTTCTTATTGATAAAAAGGAAGTGAGCGTGTTCATATGGAATGGCTTGAAGAGTTCAAAAAAGACTTTTACCTTAATTTTATCAAGGACGACCGTTGGAAATACATTGCGAACGGTCTTGGCACAACGATAAAAATAACCGTTGTAGCAATACTTATAGGTCTTGTGATAGGTATAACCACCGCCGTTATCCGCGCTACATATGCAAAGGAACACACGACAAAATACGGCAGCTTAGGACAGAGGATATATCAGTATGTACTTTCGCTGCTAAATTTTATTTCTCACGTTTATATCACCGTTATAAGAGGAACTCCTACGGTAATACAGCTGCTTATAATTTACTTCGTTGTGTTTGCATCGGTCGCAGTTGACAAGACTTTTGCTGCGATAATCGCCTTTAGCATAAACACCGGCGCATATATTTCCGAAATAGTCCGCGGCGGAATAATGAGCGTTGACAACGGTCAGTTTGAAGCGGGAAGAAGTCTCGGATTCGGTTATATCCGCACCATGATTTACATTATCATGCCGCAGGCTTTCAAGAACGTTCTTCCGGCTCTTGGCAACGAGTTTATCGTGCTATTAAAGGAAACTTCCATTTCCGGATATATTGCACTTGAGGATCTTACCAAAGGCGCGGATATCATCAGGAGCCGTACATATGACCCGTATTTTCCGCTTCTCGGAGCGGCTCTGATATATCTGCTGATAGTATCTCTTCTGAGCCTTGGTGTAAACAAACTCGAAAGGAGGCTGAGACAAAGTGAACGATAAAACTATCAACGAAAGCGATATCATCATCAGCGTGAAAAACGTCACCAAAGAATTTAAGAACGTAAAAGCGCTGGACAATGTAAGCAACGATATACGCAAGGGCGAAGTAGTGGCTGTAATAGGACCATCAGGTTCGGGAAAAAGTACATTTCTCCGCTGTCTCAACCTTCTGGAAGTACCCACGTCGGGAAATATATATTTTGAAGGTAAGGACATCACCGATCCGAAGCAGAATATAAATCTTCTTCGTCAGAAAATGGGCATGGTGTTTCAGCAGTTCAACCTTTTCCCACACATGACAGTGTTAAAAAATCTTACTCTTGCTCCCATGAAACTTCAGAAAAAGCCTGCCGAACAGGCTAAAGAGGAAGCCATGGCTCTGCTTAAAAGAGTAGGACTTGCAGAAAAGGCAGACGCATATCCGAACCAGCTTTCCGGCGGACAAAAACAGCGTATCGCCATAGTCAGGGCGCTTTGTATGAAGCCTGACGTAATGCTGTTTGACGAGCCTACTTCTGCGCTTGATCCGGAAATGGTAGGAGAAGTTCTGGAGGTAATGAAAGGTCTTGCCGAGGAAAATATGACCATGGCTGTAGTTACCCACGAAATGGGTTTTGCAAGAGAAGTCGCCACAAGAGTTGTTTTTATGGAAAACGGAAAAATACTTGAAGAAAACGATCCTGCCAGCTTTTTCGGTTCGCCGCAAAGCCCAAGGCTCAACGCTTTCTTAAATAAAGTGCTTTAAAGTATTTCCTGCCGGCAAGCTGTATTTTACGGCAGGGATAATATAAAATATGACTATGTTAAAAAAAGCCGATTTTGCTAAAAAATATTGTTAACGGCAGCGCCGCACAAAGTTCTTAAACCGTCTTTGTGCGGCGCTTTTTTAACAAATCGGCATTTTATTGTTAAACGCCATATATGATAGATCACGCCGACACAGCCTTATAATTTCTATATAAAAAATTTTATCCGAATTTTTTATTTCACCTATTGACAATATTTTTCTGCTGTGTTAAAATATAGTTAGCCTATTCTAACTGCAAGGAGGTGAAAATATGAGCGTTGTTGTGATCGGAGGCAACGATCGTATGGCGTCGCGTTATAAGGATATCTGCCGCTCTTATAACTGCAAGGCAAAAGTGTTTACGCATATACCATCGGATTTTGAAAACAAACTCGGCGATCCGGATCTTATGGTAGTATTTACAAATACTTGCTCTCATAAAATGGTAACGAGCGTAAATCAGAGATCGTCAAAGCGCAATATTCCTGTAGCAAGAATACATAATGCAAGTGTTAATGCTCTTAGATCCGTTCTGGAACAGTATTGCAGGCAATAATTTTATGCTAAATGCACAAAATCATTCCCCGGCAAGTAAATTTTAGTTATAAAATTCACGGAATTTTATATACCCTATTGACATTTTAATTTAAAAAGAGTATCATATTATTTGGTTAGCGAAAGTTAACTTATTTTAAGGGATTTTAGTTAGTTAAAACTAACTATTATTTCACTTTTAATACGGAGGAATATATTATGCCTTTGAGTCTGGCTAATGCAGGCGAAGAAAACATTATCAAAAAGATAGGCGGAAATCCTGAAACAAAAAAATTTCTCGAAAATCTCGGATTTGTTGTCGGCGGAACAGTTACGATAATCAACGAGATCAGCGGAAATGTTATCGTTAATGTAAAGGATTCCCGTGTTGCCGTTTCAAAAGAAATGGCAAACAAGATAATGGTATGATAAAATTTTACATATAATGGAGGTATTGAAATGTCAACACTTAAAGAAGCAAAGGTGGGACAGACCGTGACCGTAAAAAAACTTTGCGGCGAAGGTGCCGTCAAACGCCGGATAATGGATATGGGCATAACCAAAGGGACAGAAGTCTATATCCGTAAAGTCGCTCCTCTCGGCGATCCTATAGAGATCACAGTCCGCGGATATGAACTTTCTTTGAGAAAAGCAGATGCCGAAAACATTGAGACAGCTTGATTTTTTTGCACAAGAGTTAGACATATATAACAGATTTTTGCAAAATAGTAAATTTTAGTTAGCAAACGCTAAGAAAGGAAATGTTTATGGAGATCAGAATCGCTCTTGCCGGCAATCCAAACTGCGGCAAGACAACGCTTTTCAACGCCCTGACAGGTTCAAATCAATTTGTTGGAAACTGGCCCGGCGTTACAGTAGAAAAAAAGGAGGGACGTCTGAAAGGTCAGAAAGATGTTATCATCACAGACCTTCCGGGAATTTATTCACTTTCGCCCTATACGCTTGAAGAAGTAGTTGCAAGGAATTACCTTATCAGTGAACGTCCCGACGCCATACTTAACATCATTGACGGTACCAATCTTGAACGCAATCTTTATCTTACCACCCAGCTTGTAGAACTGGGCATACCTGTTGTAGTTGCTATAAATATGATGGACGTTGTCCGCAAAAACGGTGACAAAATAAACACCGAACAGCTTGCAAAAGAACTTGGCTGCAAGGTCATGGAAATTTCCGCCCTTAAAAACGAGGGCATAACAAAAGCCGCCGAAGCTGCTGTTGAAGCTGCAAAAGCCATGTCCCCCTCTATCCCCCAGCACAGCTTCTGCGGCTGCGTTGAACACGCTATCGCCCACATCGAAGAAGCTGTACTGCATGACATTCCGGAAGAACAGCAAAGATGGTATGCAATAAAGATCTTCGAGCGTGACGACAAAGTGCTTGAAATGCTCAATATCCCCGAAGATAAAAAGGCACATATCGAAACTGACATTACTGCTGCGGAAAAAGAAATGGACGACGATTCCGAAAGCATAATCACCAATGAACGCTACATTTATATCGCTTCCATTATCAAAGGCTGTTATACCAAGAAAAGCAAAGGCAGCCTGACAATTTCCGATAAAATAGACAAGATAGTCACAAACCGAATACTTGCCCTGCCGATCTTCGCAGTAGTAATGTTTATTGTTTATTATGTTTCGGTAACCACTGTGGGAACATGGGCGACAGACTGGGCAAATGACGGCGTTTTCGGTGACGGCTGGCATTTATTCGGTATAGAAAGCATCTGGATACCTGGTATTCCCGTAATTGTTGAAAATCTTCTTAACAGTATCGGCTGCGCAGACTGGCTGCAAAGTCTTATTCTTGACGGAATAATCGGCGGCGTAGGTGCGGTCCTTGGATTCGTTCCGCAGATGCTTGTACTGTTCATATTCCTTGCATTTCTGGAATCCTGCGGATATATGGCGCGTATCGCGTTCGTAATGGACAGGATCTTCCGCAAGTTCGGTCTTTCAGGAAAATCATTCATTCCTATGCTTATAGGCACAGGCTGCGGCGTTCCGGGAATAATGGCTTCAAGGACAATTGAAAACGAACGCGACAGGCGCATGACGATAATGACTACCACATTTATCCCCTGCGGTGCAAAGCTCCCCATAATCGGACTTATTGCAGGCGCACTTTTCAACAACGCAGGCTGGGTAGCAGTCTCGGCATATTTCATAGGTGTTGCGGCGATAATAATTTCGGGAATTATCCTGAAAAAAACAAAAATGTTCGCAGGCGATCCTGCACCGTTTGTAATGGAGCTTCCGGCATATCATCTTCCTACCGTTGGAAATGTTCTCCGCTCAATGTGGGAGCGCGGCTGGTCATTCATCAAAAAAGCGGGAACGATAATACTTCTTTCGACTATCGTGCTCTGGTTCTTAATGGGATTCGGCGTTGAAAACGGCAGCTTCGGCATGGTCGAAGAAATAGATAACTCTATACTTTCAAAGATCGGCGGAGCAATAGCATGGATATTTGCGCCTCTCGGCTGGGGCGACTGGAAAGCTGCTGTTGCAGCTGTTACAGGACTTATTGCCAAGGAAAACGTCGTTGCCACATATGGTTCGCTTTATCACTTTGCAGAAGAAGTTTCCGAAAACGGCGATGAGATCTGGGGCAGCCTTGCAGCAGAATTTTCCGCACTGGCAGGATATTCATTCCTTATATTCAATCTTCTCTGCGCTCCATGTTTTGCAGCAATAGGCGCTATCAGACGTGAAATGAACAGTGCAAAATGGACTGCTTTTGCAATTGCATATCAATGCTTGTTCGCATACGCAATTTCACTTATTGTTTATCAGTTCGGACTTCTTTTCACGGGAAATGTAAATGTTATAGGTCTTATATTTGCAATAGCGATACTTGCTTTCATGATCTATATGCTTGCAAGACCTTACAAGGAAAGCAGCCGTCTGACGACCAAAGTCCGCATAAAAGCAAAAGCCTGATATATTCAAAATTATCCGAAGGAGGAAATTACCATGGCAGAATTTTTAACTGTAAATTTCGGTACAATAATTGCCGCAATAATTCTGATACTTGTTATTGCTCTTATAATTTCGGGCATGAAAAAAGACAAAAGGAACGGCAGATCCTCCTGCGGAGGAAGCTGCGGCTGTTGTCCAAATTCGGCAATTTGCCACAGCGAAAAAAAGAAAGCAATAAAATAAAAATGATAATTTTAAATTCTGCTTGTACTTTTTTCTCTGAATAAAAATTTTATAAATAAGAATTAAAATAAAAGTTCTGTGTACTTCACTGTACGCAGAACTTTTATTTTATGCTTGCAATTTTTAAAACAGTATGTTATAATCTATAATCATAATAATTGCTGTTCTGAAATTTAATAAATGATCCGGAGGAAAATATGAAAAAGATATATATTGTTGAGGACGATCGGTCAATTCGCGATGAACTTTCCAAACTTCTGGAAAATGCAGGATATCTGACGGAAGAACTTACGGACTTCAAATCTCCGGCAGAAAAAATTATTTCGTCAGATGCGGATCTGCTTCTTTTGGATATAAATCTGCCGGAATTAAACGGAGAAATGATCCTTAAAGAAATACGCCGCAGCTCTGATATTCCCGTTATAATGGTCACAAGCAGGACGTCTGAAACCGACGAGGTGCTTTCCTTGAGTTACGGCGCTGACGATTATATTACAAAGCCGTATGATCCCACAATTCTTTTATTGAGGATTTCAGCCGTACTGAAGCGTTATTCTAAATACACGTCAAATCAAACTTACCGCGGCTGGAGCGTAAATCCTGCAAAAGGCTCACTAATTTCGGAAAATAATGAAATTATCCTGACTAAAAATGAAATGATAATTTTTCAGCTTTTGCTGGACAGACAAGGCGAGATAGTTACCCGTGACGCGCTTATGACCGCACTATGGGATAATGATGAATTTATAAATGACAATGCTCTTACGGTAAATGTCAGCAGGCTTCGCGCCAAACTTTCAGACGCCGGCTGCTGTGATGCCGTAGAAACACGAAAGAAACAGGGGTATATTTTAAAATGAAAATAACTGAATTTTTTAAAGACAGGATATTTTTATATATTTCATACATAGTGACATACGGAATGATTTTTATATTTATGCAGGCTTTCCATGCAGAAAATCAATTAAAATTAATTACAGGAATTATCTTTTTGCTTATGGTCGCTATAAATGAATCATGGGAATTTTTCCGAAAAAAATATTTTTATGACAGTCTGAAAAGCAAGCTGGAAAATCTCGATCAGAAATTTTTGATCTCCGAAATGATAGAAATTCCCTCTTTTGCAGAAGGAAAATTATTCTTTGAAGTAATTCGTGAAGCAGTAAAATCAATGTGTGAAAATGTTGCCGTATACAGGAACAATTCTGCCGAATTTCGTGAATTTATCGAACTTTGGGTGCATGAAATAAAACTTCCTGTGTCAAGTTTGCAGCTTATGGCGCACAACAACAGATCAGAAATAAATGAAAAATTTATTGAGCAGCTTATGAAGATAGATAGTTACATTGACACCGTACTTTATTATGCGCGCTCGGAAAATGCGGAAAAAGATTATCTGATAAAGGAAACATCTCTGAAAAGAACAGTATCCAACATTGCATTAAAACACCGTGAAACGCTGCTGCTTCACAATGTATCTATCTGCACATCAGGGCTGGATATAAATGTTCTTACCGACGGCAAATGGCTCGAATTTATTTTAGAACAGTTTATGGCAAACAGCATAAAATTCTTTTCCCCTGAACGTGAGCCGGAAATAACTATTTCGGCAGAAGAATTTTCCGATAAAGTAATTCTTCACTACAAGGACAACGGGATCGGTATTCCGGAGAATGACATTCCGTATATTTTCAATAAATCATTCACCGGTGAAAACGGAAGAAACGGTGCCAGATCCACCGGAATGGGATTATATATCGTCAAAAATCTTTGCGGCAGATTAGGACATTCGGTAAAAGTAATTTCCGAAAGGAATAAATTTACCGAATTTGAAATAATTTTTCAAAAAAATGATTTTTACAAATTCAGCTAATATTACAAAATTGTAATATAAAACAATATTAAACGCAGGACAATGAAAAATTTCCGTAATATAATTAAATAAAAAGAAAGGAGAGTTCATATGTCACTTTTAAGAATTGAACATATTGAAAAATATTACGGAAACAGATCCAGTCTTACAAAAGCCATAGACGATATTTCATTTACCGTTGAAAGCGGCGAATTTACCGCAATAATGGGAGCGTCAGGAAGCGGAAAAACTACGCTTCTCAACTGCATTTCAACTATCGACAGAGTAACTGCCGGTCATATTTATCTTGAAGATGTCGATATAACGGCTTTAAAAGGCAAAGAACTAAACAAATTCCGCCGTGAAAAATTAGGATTTATTTTTCAGGATTTCAGCTTGCTTGATACGCTTACCGCATATGAAAATATTTCCCTTGCGCTTTCAATCCAGAAACTGAATGCCGGGCAGATTGACAAATCGGTCAAAGAGGTCGCAAAGCAGCTCGATATTTTGGACATACTTAAAAAATATCCGTATCAGCTGTCCGGAGGGCAGAAACAGCGCGTTGCTTCCGCAAGAGCGATCGTTACAAATCCTAAAATGATCCTTGCTGATGAACCTACCGGCGCCCTTGATTCAAGATCAGCAAAAATGCTTCTGGAGCGGTTTAATTTTTTAAATACGGAATATAGCGCAACGATCATGATGGTAACTCACGATTCATTTACAGCAAGCTACGCTTCAAGAGTAATTTTTATCAAAGACGGCAGAATATTTAACGAGATCAGCAAGGGTTCTGACACAAGAAAACAATTTTTCAATAAGATCATCGATGTTATTACTCTCCTTGGAGGTGACGCAGGCGATGCTCTTTAAAATTTCAATAAATAATATCCGTAAAAGTATCCGCGACTATGCGGTATATTTTTTCACGCTGGCAATAGGTGTCTCGGTATTTTATGTTTTTAATGCGATCAATTCACAGACAGCGTTTTTGATGGTTTCGCAAAACACAAAAGAAATCATTGAACTTTTAAATACCATGCTTTCGGGAGTAAGTTATTTTGTTTCCGCGGTGCTTGGACTTTTAATTGTTTACGCAAGCAGATTTTTAATGAAGCGCCGTAACAAAGAATTTGCGCTGTACCTTATTCTCGGTATGGGGAAAGGAAAAATTTCCGCAATTCTCCTTACAGAAACAATTATTATTGGAATTGGTTCACTTGCAGTAGGACTTGTTTTGGGAACGGGATTATCCCAATTGATGAGCGTTCTTGTGGCAAATCTTTTTGAAGCGGATATGACGTCATACCGTTTTAATATTTCCTCTGAAGCAATTATAAAAACAATAATTTATTTTGGGGTAATGTATGTTGTTGTAATGATATTCAACAGCATTATGATAAGCAGATGCAAGCTGATAGATCTAATGCAGTCGGATAAAAGATCAGAAAAAATGAAATTAAAAAATCCTGCTTTTTGCACGACCATTTTTATAATTTCAGCAATTGCTCTCGGATATGCTTATTATAGGGTCACAACAAGATCAGAATATCTTTCAAATAAAATTCTTGTTGGAATGATAATCGTTGGAATAATTTCAACATTTCTTATTTTCTGGTCGGTTTCCGGACTTCTTCTGCATATCGTTCAATCGTCAAAAAGCGTATATTTCCGAAGTCTTAACTGCTTTACATTCAGGCAGATAAGCAGCAAAATAAATACAACGGTAATTTCAATGACGGTAATTTGTTTAATGCTTTTTGTGACAATTTGCACTCTTTCCTCTGCGTTTTCGGTTAGAAATTCTATGAATGCAAATCTGAACGAGCTTGCTCCTGTAGATTTTGAAATGGATTACTCTGAAAAATATAATGGAGAAATTTTGCACACGGATATTTTTGAAGAATATGAAAATGCAGGAATTGACCCACTTGAAAATGTTTCTGAATATGTTCATTTAAAATGTTACCAAACCGACGAATTTACGCTTGCGGATTATGCAGGCGAAGAAATTTTAAAACAATTGCAAAAAACTTCACCGTTTCTTGGAACTGATTACCCGGAGGATATTGTAAAATTAAGCGATTATAACAAACTTGCAGAACTTTACGGAAATGAAAAATTTACCCTTGGAAAAGATGAGTATGTTTTGATCTGTGATTTTAAGTCAATGAAAGAAATACGCGATAATATTCTTGCAAGCGGCGGAGGAATTACACTATTCGGGCAAAAATTGAAACCGAAATTTATGGAATGTCAGGACGGTTTTGTTGAGATCGGCTCACAGCATATTAACTCAGGAATTTTTATCGTTCCCGATGAAATTATCGGAAATTACGATCTCGGAAGAGATTATTTTATCGGAAATTATGCTGCGGAGGGCAAGGATGAAAAATATGCTGCGGAAGAAAGATTTAAAGAAAATTACGAAAAAGTGTTTGACAGCGTTTATGCTGGGAAGCTTGCCGATCCTGCTGAAACGAACTGGTATTTTTCCTCAAATACTCGCATTGATATTGCTGAAGCTACAATAGGTCTTGGCGCAATGGCTGCACTTCTTGGACTTTATATAGGGCTGGTATTTCTTATCTCATGCGGCGCGGTGCTTGCGTTAAAGGAACTTTCTGAAAGCGTTGACAGTGTGCGAAGATACGAAATTTTAAGGAAAATAGGAACAGAAGAAAAAGAAATTTCACGCTCACTTTTCAGGCAAACAGGAATATTTTTTCTTCTGCCAATGCTGCTTGCAGCAGTACATTCAATTTTTGGAATGAAATTTGCTATGTTTATTCTTGAAGTTTTCGGAACAGAAAAAATAGTTGAATCTGTTATTTTTACTTCTTTAGTTGTATTGATAATATACGGCGGATATTTTTTAATAACTTATTTTTGCAGTCTTTCTATCATTGGAAGCAGGCACAAATAAAATTACCGCGATAAATTGCCTGCAAAAAGCGGCGCTTCAAATTAAATGGAGCGCCGCTTTTTTATCTTATTCTTTTGATCATAACGATCCCATTTTCCTTTGGAAATTCATAAAGATCTTTTCTTATGCCTGCGGTTTCAAATCCTACAGAAAAATATAATGCTTTTGCTTCGGAATTTGACTCTCTGACTTCAAGTGAAATCTGTTTTGCAGAATTTGAAATTTCCGACATAAATTTATTTAATAAAGCTGTTCCTATGCCTTGTTTTCTTGCGGATCTTTCAACAGCAATTTTTTCAATAAATGCATTTTCGCCATCGCACGAACCGATAATATAGCCAACAATTTTATTACATTTTTCCGCTGTTAAAAAAATCCCGTATTTTTCAGGAATTTGTGACATCAGTGCATTTTCCGTCCATGGATCGGTAAAAGAAATTTTTTCAATTTCCGCAATTTGCGGAATATCATTTTTGCAAACATCACGGATAATTATTTCATTCACAGACTGTTTTCACCTCATTGCAAAGCTCCCGAAGATCGTTCAAAGAATTTAAACTTCCACACTTGTTCCTGAATGCCGCCGCATTTGGAAGTCCTTTCAGATAATATGCGCACTGTCGCCGCGCTTCACTTATTCCAATTCGTTCACCTTTATATTTTACCGATAATTCTACCTGTCTGCACATAATTTCAAGGCGTTGGTCAAGCGTTGGCTCGGAAAGAATTTCTCCTGTTTCAAAATAATGACGAATATTTTTAAAGATCCACGGTTTACCATAGCTCCCACGTCCTATCATAACAAGATCGCAGCCTGTTTCATTGTACATTTTTTCTGCACTTTCGGGGGAAACCACATCTCCGTTCCCGATAACGGGAATTTTTACATTTTCCTTAACTTTACGAATAATTTCCCAATCGGCTTTCCCATGATACATCTGATTTTTTGTACGTCCGTGAATTGTAATTGCCGACGCGCCGGCTTCTTCAAGAATTTTTGAAAATTCAACTGCATTTATATGCTCTTCATCCCAGCCTTTGCGTATTTTTATCGTTATTGGGACAGAGACTGCCTTAACCATTGCAGAAATAATTTTTGCTGCCAATAATGGTTCTTTCATTAATGCAGAACCTGCGCCGTTTCCGGCAATTTTAGGGACTGGGCAGCCCATATTTACATCAATTATATCGGGAGAATATTTCATTAATTTTTTTGCAGCTTCAGCCATAAAATAGGGATCATCTCCAAAAAGCTGGAGTGCATACGGGCGTTCGTTTTCCATGACTGTACACAGTTCTTCCGTTTTTCTGTCGGAATAGCAAAGTCCCTTTGCGGAGATCATTTCGGACACCATATAAGCTGCGCCGTTTTCCTTGCAAATAGCGCGATACGCTCTGTCAGCAACAGAAGCCATAGGCGCAAGAGCGGCAGTTTTTTCAATTTTCACATTACCGATATAAATATATTCCAAATTGAAATTCTCCTTAAATTAACTTGTCATATCAAAAAAATATTTTTCAATTTTAGTGTATATCAGATCATCATCAAAGATAAATTCAACAATAAAAGGCATTATAAATTTTATTTTTTCAAAATCTTTATATTCAAAAGAATTATCGTAATAATTAATTACCGTGCTTAATGCCGTTCCATGACTTCCTATAACAACATTTTTACCGCAATATTTTTTCAAAACTAATTCAAGCCCTGAAATATTTCGCTTCTGGACTTCGTTCAGAGACTCTCCTCCCGGTAATTTAAAAGAAAAATTCTCCCATTGCTTTTGAGTAAATCCTGCAAATGTATTTATCCAATCATCTGTTATCTTTCTTTCACGGAAATGATCCATTATCTCGATTTCAAATCCATAATTATCTGCGAAGTCCTTTACGGTATCAACTGCTCTTTTATAAGGACTTGAAATGACAACATCAATTTGTTTATCAGATAAAAATTCGGTAACTAATTTTCTGTCCTGCAAGCCTTTTGGTGATAATTCACGAGACAGATCATCATGATTATTATAATTTGGTTCTGCATGACGTACAAAATAAATATGCGTCATAAAATTTCTCCTTTTTTTGTGGAGCACTGTTAATTATGCAATAATTTTCTCATGTGGATATGCGGACAAAATTCGTCATAATCAATTTCACCGTATTCTGAATATCCTGATTTTTTATAAAATCTGACTGCACGGCATTGAGCGTGTAAAATTATTTCATTACCGCCCTTTTCTCTCACATATTTTTCCGCTTCTTCAAGCATCAATGAGCCGATATTTTTCCCACGATAATTTTTTATGACCGCAAGACGTCCAAGAACGTAAACGAAATTTTCGCAATAAAGCCTGCAAACAGCAACAGGAATATTTTCATCATATAAAACAATATGCAAAGACTTTTTGTCAAGTTCATCAAATTCATTCTGAAATCCCTGTTCTTTGACAAAAACATCTTCACGGATCTTTTTTGCATCGTCAGTAAGTGTTTTACTAATCAAAAACCTCATAAAGATCTCCCTTTTGAATCTTTATCTTTAATGTCCCTCAATATTGTCCCAAAATGGTGCAAATGTACATAATTTAAGCTTATAATTTCCGCTATCATCTTTATTCAGAATGAAAACATCATTATCGTAAATTTCAGAAAAAATATTATTGATCTCACCGATCTGCATTTCCGTAGAAAAAGAAATTTCTGATAAACAATCAACGTGATTTCCTGTTCCCGACGTGTTGCCCGTTTCCGAATAAACATCTATAAAATTAATATCATCAATTTTATTTTCAAGAATGTTCTGTAATTTATCGGTCTGACGAGCGGTAGCAATGTGATTTACGCACATTCCGAAAATTTCAAAAAATATGTATGCAAATATCAATATCAACGGCAATAAAAGAATTATAATAAATGTCTTTTTTAAATGTTTCATAAAATTACCCATAAAAAATCTCCTATAATCAAAAACAATAGGACAAAAGCAATAATTTCAAGCACTTTTCCGCGTATTTTTTCGCAAATTTTCACAGCAAACGGATGTAATAACTTTATCAGAATAACGCACAATGTTCCGAATATCAGACTGCTTCCAAGAGCTATCCTGCCTTGAAAATTGAAATGCCAATTATCATAATCCCACAAACGTTTATCTGTGAAAAATTCAAGAACATATGAAGCTAAAAGTTCCGCAGCAGTCGTCAGAAGAGTTCCCAGAATAAAAATCAATGGAACATTTTTTAATTTGCTGAAAATAAAAATCAGGATAAGTGCGCAAAATCCGTATATAGGACAAATAGGAAGATGCAACATTCCCCTGTCTGCAAAATGTCCCCATACAGCCGTTGTAAGAATCGTTTCATAAAGCCAGCCAATAAAACTGTAAAAAACAAATTCAATTGCCAATGCTGAAATTTTTTCAATATTATTTTTTAACATATAATCACCGGAATTGTACAGCCACAAAAAATATATTTGAAAAGGCTCAGCCTTGTTTTGCGTCATACCATGTTTTGCCTTTTGAAACATCAGCAGTAAGCGGAATATCAAGTTTTACAGCGTTGCGCATTTCCTCGCCCAATACTGCTGACGCACGTTCAGCATCACTTTCTCTGACTTCAATTATAAGTTCGTCATGTACTTGCAATATCAGTTTTGCATCTAATTTTTCGGCTTTTAGGCGTTCATAAACTTTTATCATTGCAATTTTTATAATATCTGCCGCAGTACCTTGGATAGGTGCGTTCATTGCTGCTCTTTTACCGAAAGCCTGAATATTTTTATTGGAATTTTTAAGCTCCGGAATAGGTCTGCGCCGTCCGAACATTGTTGATGCATAACCGTTTTTCTTTGCGTCTTCAACGACTTTTTCCATAAAATCATGTACTCTTGGATAACGCGCAAGATAATTTTTTATATAACGATCGGCTTCTGCTACGGATACATCAATATCCTTTGAAAGTGAAAAAGCGCCAATTCCATAAACAATACCAAAATTTACAGCTTTTGCGGCACGTCGCATTTCGGAAGTGACCATTTCCGCAGGCATATCAAAGACCTGAGCCGCCGTTGCTGTATGAATATCCATGCCTTTTATAAAACCGTCCTGCATATTTTTATCTCCGCTCATATGTGCGAGGATACGCAGTTCGATCTGGCTGTAATCCGCGTCCAAAAGTACATAACCTTCGTCTGCAATAAAAAATTTACGCATATTTCTGCCAAGTTCGGTACGGACAGGAATATTCTGAACATTAGGTTCTGCCGAAGAAATTCTGCCTGTTCTTGTTTCGGTCTGCTTAAAAAGTGAACGTACCCGTCCATCATCAGATACGACTTTTAAAAATCCCTCAACATATGTTGAATTTAATTTTGTAAGCTGTCGATATTGCAATATCAGATCGACGATTTCGTGTTTATCCCGAAGATTTTCAAGGACATCTGCATTGGTAGAATAACCGGTTTTTGTCTTTTTGCCTGCCGGGAGCCCCATTTCTTCAAATAAAACCGTTCCTAATTGTTTAGGTGACGAAATATTAAATTCATGTCCTGCCATAAAATAAATTTGTTTTTCAACTGCGGAAATATCTTCAGTCAATTTTTCTCCGAAATTTTTTATACCGTCTTTATCAATGCGCACGCCATAGTATTCCATAGACGCAAGAACTTCGGTAAGCGGCAGTTCGATCTCTTTAAGAATTTTCATCATACCTTGTTTTTCAATTTCTGCAAGCATGATCTCTGTAAGTGCAGGAAGTTCGGCAATATCCGCAAATTCTCCAAGTTCAGGATAAACGGGAGCGCCATATTCCTTACATAATCTTTCAATGGCATATTCACTGGAATTTGTATTTAAAATATATCCGAGGATATCTGCGTCGGAAATGATATTTTTCATTTCTCTTCCGTTTTCAAAGCAGAAACGGTATGCAGGCTTTGCTCCAAAAGTAATTTTTTCACAATCTGATGCAAAAAAATCAAGCTGCTTGCTTTTGTCAGAAATTATATAAATTTTTTTATCGTAAATAAGTTGAACTATTCCATCATTAAAAATAAAAGCAGCTTTATTTATTTTAGAAATATCTTCACCAAATTCTCCTGAAATTTCATAATTGATTTTTTCAAAAACAGTTTCGGAAGGATCTGATGAAATTTCAGAAGGCAATATTTCAAGCCTGTCAAGAAGTCTGAACATTTCAAGTTTTGTAAGTATCTCCGAAATTTTTTCCTTATTGATCTCGCCTAATTTGTAATCATACAAATTATTTTCAATAGGTACATTCTTAACTATCGTAGCAAGCCATTTGCTCTGTTCGGCATCAGCTTTTCCTGCTTCAAGTTTTGCAATTACCGACTTTGTGGCTTCAATGTTTCCTGCATCAATATCCGCATAAAGCTGTTCGATCGTATGATGATCATGAATAAGCTGCTTTGCAGTTTTTTCACCTATTCCCTTAACGCCGCTTATATTATCCGAACTGTCTCCCATAAGAGCTTTAAGGTCGATCAATTCTATCGGAGAAATTCCGTATTCTTCAGTAAATTTTTCTTCATTATATTTAATTGTGCCTTTCATCGTATGAAGCAAAACAGTGACTTTATCATCTATCAATTGCAGCGAATCCCTGTCGCCGGTAAGAATATAACATTCACCGTCAGAATCACTGCAAATTTTTGCAAGCGTTCCGAGAATATCATCTGCCTCAAAGCCCTCACATTCAATAACATTTACTCCAAGGTAAGAAAGTATCTTTTTTATTTCAGGCATTTGCTGTGCAAGCTCGTCCGGCATTCCATGACGATTTGCTTTATATGAGCTTACCGCTTTGTGGCGGAATGTAGGCGCACGCATATCAAAAGCAACGGCAATTCCGTCAGGTGAAATATCATTTACCGTCGCAAGATAAATATTCATAAAGCCGGTTATTGCATTTGTGTACATTCCGGATCTATTTGAAAGCATTTTTATACCGTAAAAAGCACGGTTCATTATGCTGTTGCCGTCAATTGCAAGAAGTTTCATAAAAATTCCTCACATTTCAAAAAATTCTTTTAACTTTTTCAAAGCGTCGGCTCTGTGACTTACCGAATTTTTTTCTTCCGCAGTAAGTTCCGCAAATGTTTTATCTCCGTACATAAATATCGGATCATATCCAAAGCCGTTCGTTCCGCGGCTTTCATAGCCTATTTTTCCGAAAACTTTTCCGGTAAAATAATGAGCATTGCCGTCATTATCAATATAACAAATACAGCAGGTAAAATTTGCAGTACGCTTTTCATCGGGAATATTTATCATTTCATTAAGAACTTTTTCCCGTCTGTGTCCCGGCTCGGCGTATCTTGCGGAATATATCCCCGGTGCGCCGTTCAAAGCATCGATCTCAAGTCCGCTGTCGTCAGCAATTACCGGGAGCTTTTTTATATCATAGACCGCTTTTGCCTTTATATATGCGTTTTCCTCAAAGGTTTTTCCGGTTTCCTCTGCTTCAATGTCAACTCCAGCTTCCGATTGGGAGATCACGTCAATTCCGATAGGTTCAAGTATCTCCCTGACCTCACGCAATTTATTCTTATTATTTGACGCAAGGATAATTTTCATTCCGATCCCTCCGAATTGCTTTCATTCTCCGGATCTTCATCTGATTTTTTCTTTTTTCCGAAAGTTATTTCTTTAAATAAAAATTCAAATTTACCATGGTCTTTTTTCTTCGGTGTTTCGGAAATTTCATCTTCTGTGACGGATTCTTCATTATCGGGAATATTTTCTTCGGTTGTCTGAATTACATCTTCAATATTTTCTGTAATATCGGGAACATCTTCATCAATTATCTCGTTGGCAGCAATTTCTTCCGTAATTTCACCGGAAATTATTTTTTCGTCTGAATCACCTGCAACGATATCATCAGAAATTTCAGCATTTTCTTCATCTGTGAGGCGTTCATAATTATAATCAAAATCCGTTTCCGTCTCGAATAAAGCATCAGCAAAATCTTTTGCATGAAAATCCTGCAAATCATCAATTTTTTCGCCGACGCCTATAAGTTTTACCGGGATACCGAGTTCCCTGTGAATAGATATTATTATTCCGCCTTTTGCGGTTCCGTCCAGTTTTGTCAGAACTATACCGGTAAGCTCTGCCGCTTCACCGAAAAGTTTAGCCTGATTTACGGCGTTTTGTCCCGTTGTCGCATCAAGAACGAGCAATGTTTCAAGAGAACAATTTTCCGCCTGCTGATGAACGATACGGCTTATTTTTTTCAGTTCGTCCATAAGATTTTTTTTGTTGTGAAGACGTCCCGCGGTATCGCAAATAAGCACGTCTGTACCTCTCGCTTTTGCGGCAGTAACAGCGTCAAATACAACAGAAGCCGGATCCGAGCCTTCATCATGTTTGATGATATCAACGCCTGCACGTTCTGTCCAAACCTGCAGCTGGTCAATTGCAGCAGCACGGAAAGTATCCGCAGCCGCGACAAGAACATTTTTGCCTTCATTTTTATATCGCGCCGCAAGTTTACCGATAGTAGTGGTTTTTCCGGCACCGTTAACGCCTATCACAAGAATTACGGCAGGTTTGTTGGAAATATCTATCTCCTTATCCTCGCCGAGCATTTCGGTAATGATATCTTTTAATTCATTTTTTATCAAAGCAGGATCGGTTATACCTTTTTCCTTGACTTTTTCACGCAATTTTTCACAAATATCAAGTGAAGTTTCAACGCCTATATCACAGGTGATAAGCAGTTCTTCAAGTTCTTCAAAAAATTCCTCGTCGATTTTTGTAAAGGAATTCATCAATGCTTCCAGTCTGCCTATCATTGAATCTTTAGTCTTTTTCAGACCTGCGGCGATCTTACTGAAAATATTCATTTAAAATACCTCCTTGACATTCGTAAATAATTTAATTCAACTGCGCGATCTGTCGATCGAATCAATTATTTCAAAATACTCGTTTATTTTTTTTCTGGCTTCATCTTCCGACAAATTATATTCCGACATAACAAGATGAAAAACCGTATCTATAGAACAATCCTGTGAAAATTTATCGCGGATAAATTCAAGTGCGTCCATATGAAACTCCTCCATTATTAATAAATTATTTTATGGCCTGATCTGAACATCAATTACAGAGCAATTTTATATAATTATCCAGCAGTTCATAAATTCTGTCATGAAGAGATGAAAATTCAAATCCGATAGAATTTGCTTTATCGGCATTTATGCTGTATTCCGGTTCGCCGTTGTATGGAGCGTTTTCACCTGATATGTCAATAACGGCTTTTTTACCGGTTTTATTTTCAACATAATTAATTATTTCATTTATAGAAATTGTTCCTCTTGAACCGCCGTTTATTGCTCCGTTAAATTTTTTATCAGCCAGAAAAGCAAGAAATTTTCCTGCTTCGTCGGAAAATACAAATCCCATCTGGCAATTTAAATTATCAATATTCATAGGAATTTCTTTAATTGTATGTTCCACATAAAATAACAATCTTTTTGTGTAATCGTCTTTTCCGATAACAAACGGATACCTTACGGCTGCCCAATTTTTTGCCGAATATTTCTGTCATAAAGCACGTTCTGCCTGACGTTTTGATTCGTCGTAAGGGAATTTATATCTGTCACACCATATCACATCTTTTGATGATCCGTCAAAATCAACTTCGAGCGTATTCAAATGCTTTGGTTCATAAACAGCAGTGCTGGACGTAAAAATGTATTTATCATGATCTATATTTTCAAGAGCGTATTTTATATCATTTGAGCAATAGGCTATATTATCTATAACAACATCATAATGTCTGCCGGCAAAAACATTTTTCATGTTTTCTGCATTAGTCCTTTCAACGATTATCCTTTCTACTCTGTCTCCGAAATTATCCGACGTTCTTCCTCTTGTTGCAATTGTAACATTATGTCCCGTTTTCAGAAGTTCATTTACCGCGTGTATTCCAAAAAATCTTGTACCGCCTATTACTAAAATTTTCACTGTTTCACCCCAACATAATTTAATTGCAATAATTTTTTATATCCAAAATTCCCATGCGCACGAACATGAATTATCGGTAACATCCGGATAACAGCTTATACAGCGGCATTTTATACGTTCATCAATAACCTCTGCAAAACCTCCGTATTCGTAAATTGCAGCGCTTTTGCACGGGTGCAGAGGCATATTTTTTCTTGTGCGCGCATCCTGAACGCGGCAGGTCAAAATTTTATGTATAAGTTTTCCGTCTTTGAAAAATGTTTCACTCGGATTTGCCCTATCTACCATGCGATATTTCAAAGCCTCTGCAAGTCCTTCAAGCCCTGCATTTTCGGGAAGTCCAAGGAATTTTTTTATTCTTCTTGCTTCGGAACGAGTATATGATCTCCACACTTCTTCATCATGATGCATAGCAGCGTCCATTCCAATCTCTTTTTCAATTGACTGGAACCACACGCCGTCCATTGCAATTAAATTTTTTGAATCAATGAAAAGCAATTCTTCCAATTGTTCTCTTGATAATTTTTGCAATTCGTCTTTACCAAGCATTTTATCCACCTTTTAATTTGCATTTTCAATATCCACAGGCGGCTGATCAAGGCGCAAGACCTTGGAAATTCCTTTTTCCTGCATTGTAACGCCGTACATAACGTCCGCTTCTTCCATTGTTCCACGACGGTGTGTAACAAGAATAAACTGCGTTGTATCGGTAAAATGCCGCAGATACTGCGCATATTTTATAACATTCACATCATCAAGAGCCGCTTCAATTTCGTCAAGAATACAGAACGGCGCCGGCTTTATTTTTAAAATTGCAAAATAAATCGCAATTGCCACAAACGCCTGTTCTCCGCCCGAAAGCAGCGAAAGATTTTTAATGACCTTTCCCGGAGGCGCAACATTTATTTCTATTCCCGATTCAAGAACGTCCGACGGATCGGTAAGAGTAAGTTCCGCCTTTCCTCCGCCAAAAAGATCAACAAATATCTGCTTGAAATTTTCGTTTATTGCATTGAAACTTTCGCTGAACTGCCGGCGCATATTATCCGTTAATTCATCTATCAGACGTTCCAATTCACGCTTTGAATTTTCCACATCATCAAGCTGTTCTTTCATAAAATTATAACGTCCGGAAACTTCTTTATATTCCTCTATCGCAGCAACATTTACATTTCCCAGATCGCGGATCTTCTGTTTTGTGCTGTTGAGCTGACGCATTACAGCAGGGAGATCGTCAACAGGCTTTGCAATTTCCGAAGCCTCGGAAAGATATATCCCATACTGCTCCTGCATATCTGAAATTATTGCATCATAATTATTCTGGAATGAAATATTGCGTTCTTCAAGACGAGTCATTTCACGGGAATATTTTTCTTTTTCATCATTAAGACTGCGTACCCGTACCCTGTCTTCATTGAGAGTCTGTTCGAGAGTTCTGCGTGCGGACTGTTCTTCGGAAATTTTAAGATTTATTTCTTCGACCGCTCCCTTTGAATTTTCAAGAGCCGCTTTGCGTTCCTCTATCAAACGCTCCTTTTCAGCAATGATATTTTTCTGTTCTTCAAGAGCCAGCACAAGGCGAGCGGAATTATCTCCGATATCGGAAAATTGTTCCTCAAGCTGTTTTATTTCGGAGTTAAGTACATCTCTGTCCTTGCTGCGCTCCATTTCGTAAAGTTTCATATCTGACATTTCCGCAGACAATTTCTCACGTTTTTCACGGATATCAGTACGTTTTTCTTCGCTGTCCGAAGCAAGTTTTTCCAGTTCAGTTATTTCTTTTTCACATTCATTTAAATTTTTCTTGGCATCAGAAACATTTTTATCCGTATCTGCAATTTTCTGCGCGAATAATTTTATATTTTCCTCCGCCGCAGATATCTGCTGACGGGTCTGTTCCAGAATTGCATCTATTCGTTTGATCTCGGCTTCAAAACGGATCTTATCTTCGCCGATAATGCGCAGATCGTCTTTTGCGCCTTCGATATCAAAACCAAGTTTATCGGTCTCTGCCTGCATTTTTTCCACATTCTGCTTTACAGCCGAAAGACGTTCCGAAAGTTTTTCCTTTTCAGCAGCCAGTTTTTCAATTTCATTTTTTCTTGTAAGCACACCGCTTGATCTTGACGCTGAACCTCCGGTAAAAGAACCGCCGGCATTTACTACCTGTCCGTCAAGAGTAACTACCCTGAATTTATACCCGTATTTTTGGGCGATGACCGCAGCCGTGTCTATATTTTCCGCAACCGCTGTACGTCCCAAAAGCGAAGTAAAAACTCCTTCAAATTTTGTATCAAATCCAACGATGTCTACCGCCAACGCTACAAATCCGTCGCAATCGTCAAGACCTTTTTCATTCAGGCGTGTGCCCTTTACCGAAGTTGTAGGAAGAAATGTTGCGCGTCCGGCTTTTAATTCCTGCAGGAGCTTTATTCCGCGTTTTGCTGTTTCTTCATTATCAACAACAATATTCTGCAGCGCAGCTCCGAGAGATGTTTCAATTGCAAGACTATACCTGCTTTCAACATTTATAAGCTGGGCCACCGATCCATAAACGCCGCGGAGCTGTCCCGACTGTGACGCTTTAAGCACCTGTTTTACCGAATTTGCAAAACCCTCCATGCTTTTTTCAAGATCGGTAAGCAGGCGAATTTTCTGTTCTTTTTCACGAACGGAAAAACCTATATCTTCAAATTCTTTTTTTGCAAGAGAAAGTTTTTCCGCTCTGCCTGAATAAAGTTTTGTAAGACCGTTTATACGGTTTTCCGTCTCGCTTGTTTTTTCGTCAAGAAGTTTAAGGCCATCATCAGAATCCCGTTTTTCCTTTTCGAGTTCTTCGGCATATTCGCGAAGCTGCTCCTCCTGTTCGCGCCTTTTCCGGAGCTGCTCGTCAATATCTGATTTTACCGTGTCGGCAGATGATATTATAATATTGAACTCGGACTGCTTTATGTACAGCTTTCCAAGTCTTTCACTGACATCGGAATATTTGCTGTCAAAGCTGTCCTGTTCTGAGATCAGTCCGTTAAGTTTTTCCGCCGCAGCCAGATATTTTTTTTCGGTATCTTCAATATCTTTGTCTGCCTGCTTGATAAGTTCAAGTTTTTCGTCGATTATCCTGCGGTTTTCATCGCTTGAATTTGCCGCCGCTTTCTGCTGCTTTTCAATATCCGCAATTGCTTCATTACAGTGCAGGATATCATTTTCAAAAACGGCGATATCCGAATGCAGACCGGTATTTGCTTTTTCTGTTTCCAGAATTTCCGCGCGGAGTTTTTCTATTTTCAGCGCTGATTCTTCCATTTTGTTCTGGATATTTTCGGCTTTTTCTTCAATTCGTGAAATATCTGCTTCCACGGCATCATATTCGTTTTTATTTATAAGTATTTTATCGGATAATTCGGATAATTTTGATTTAAGATCATCAAGCTGCTTTACCCACACCGAGATCTCCATTTCTTTTTTCATTTCAGACAGTTCAAGAAATTTTGCAGCTTTTTCCGATTGTATACGAAGCGGCTCTACTCTGCTTTCCAATTCTCCCATAATATCCGTCAGACGAAAAATATTTTCCTGAGCTGCCGCAAGACGTCTTTCAGCCTCAGCTTTTTTATATCTGAATTTTGATATTCCGGCTGCTTCTTCAAAAATTTCACGGCGCTCTCCCGATTTTGCCGAAACGATCTCCGCAACACGTCCCTGACCGATTATAGAATATCCGTCACGTCCCAGTCCGGTGTCCATAAAAAGTTCATAAACATCTTTCAGACGGACCTGTGAACCGTTTATAAGATATTCGCTTTCTCCGCTTCTGTAAAGTTTTCTTGTTACAGCAACTCTGTCGGAAGGTATTTGCAGGATCCCTTTGTTATTTACTATATTAAGGGTGACCGAAGCAAATCCTACAGCTTTTCTCTGGGTAGTTCCCGAAAAAATAACATCTTCCATTTTTGAACCGCGAAGATTTTTTGTTGACTGTTCGCCAAGCACCCAGCGCACTGCGTCACCTATGTTTGATTTGCCGCTTCCGTTAGGTCCTACAACTGCGGTCAGACCTTTGTGAAATTCTAATTTTATTTTATCGGGGAAGGATTTGAACCCCTGCATTTCAAGTGATTCCAGATACATTTCATTCGTCCTTTTTAATAATTATATTTCTCCCGGAAATATTTTTATCCGGCTTTATTTTTATATTGATACCCTTATCCGCAAAATATTTTTTATTGCATTTTTTATGTCCTGCCGCCCTGCTTACCGAGCAAGGCGAAACAAAGACCGTAAAATCATTTCTCTCCGGGATCTCCATTTCGATTTTTCTGCGGAATAATATCCCCTCGCATATTTCACGAAAAGCCTGATGATAAAAACCGCCAAGAATGTCTGCCTCAACAGTTTCGGAAGCATGGAGACCGAGTTTAATTACCCTGATATTATTTTTCTCGAATAATTCAAGAAGATCAGCGCAAAGTTCCGCTGCTTCATCAAAAGAATAAGGAATATATATGCCGCTTTGAAAAAGCTCTCCCAATTTTGTATTTTTAAGTATGACGGTGGGATATATCCGCACCGTGTCGGGACGCAGTTTCAATATTTCATAAGCAGTGTTCCTGTCTTTTTCAACGGTAGAACGGTACAATCCGGTCATCATCTGAAGTCCGAGCTCAAAACCGTAATTTCTTATCATTTCCGAAGCATTTCTTACATCTTCCGCTGAATGTCCGCGCTCGTTTGCGTACAGTACCTCGTCGTCCATGGACTGCGCTCCGAGTTCGACAGAAGTAACATTATATTCTTTAAGAATTTCAAGTATTTTATCATCAATTTTATCGGGACGTGTGGATATCCTTATTCCGCTTGCTTTCCCACATTCAATATAAGGCTGTGCGGCCTCAAGCAAAGAGATCATGTAATTCCTGTCTATAGCTGTAAAACTTCCGCCGAAAAAAGCGATTTCAGTATCTCCGCACGGAATATTTTCAAAAGCATTTTTCAGCGTCTCACCGACCTGTTCCGCTGTCGGCGCTGCGGAAGTATGGCTTATCGCCCGTTGATTGCAGAAAGAACAGGTATTCGGGCACCCCATATGCGGAATAAATATTGAAATATTATTATGTCTTGATCTTTCCATTATTCTTTATAACCCATTAAGCGAAGCGCTTCTCTTGCGGCAGCCTGTTCAGCCTGTTTTTTGCTGTGTCCCTCTCCCGTTCCGATAATATTGCTGTTCAACAGAACATTTACAATAAATTTTCTGTCGTGATCGGGACCGATCTGATCCGCAAGAACATATTCAACGCGCTCCTCCGGATTTTTCTGTATAATTTCCTGAAGCGCAGTCTTGTAATCATGAAGCGCTTTTGAACTGTCAGCCGCAAGGTCTTTGGGAATAAATGAAAGAACGTATTTTTCCGCGGCTTCCATTCCGCCGTCAAGAAAGATAGCTGCTATCACCGCTTCAAACGCGTCCGAAACAATTGACGGACGTTCCCTGCCGCCGCTGTTTTCTTCCCCTTTTCCAAGAAGAATATAATTTCCAAGGTCAATTTTCTTTGAAAATTCAAACAGTGCTTTTTCGCAGACCAGCGACGCTCTTATCTTAGTAAGCTCGCCCTCCGGAAGATGTTTGAAATGCCGGAAAAGATGTTCCGAAACAACTATCGACAGCACGCTGTCTCCTAAAAATTCCAGACGTTCATTTGAATTTGATCCGCGTTTTGCCTCGTTGGAATAAGAAGAATGTGAAAGAGCTTCATGCAGAAGTTCCTTATTTTTAAAAGTATATCCTATCTTTTTTTCAAATTCTGAAAAATCCATTTTTATTTTTAACACTCCTTTCCTCCGGCGGAAATTTTATGTTTATTATTTTTCTGCTTTTTCGATATTTGCAAGAGAAGAAGTTATTTCCTCGATAATTTTTCCGTCAACACAGTTTTTAGCCTGACGTATCGCATTGAAAAATGCTTTTCCGTCAGATGAACCATGCGCCTTTATTACAGGCTTTGAAATTCCCAGAAGAACTGCGCCGCCCACTTCTTTATAATCCATTTTTTTGCGAAATTCTTTGATTTTCGGCATTATCATCAGTGCAGCGATCTTTCCGCCAAGATTTGACGTAAGCATATCCTTTAATGTATGGCTGAAATATGATCCCATTCCCTCATAAAGTTTGAGGAGAACATTTCCTGTAAATCCGTCTGAAACGACTACTTCGCACGCTCCGAAAGGCACTTCTCTTGCCTCAATGTTTCCGTAAAAATCAACGGGCGCACTCTGGAATTGCTTGTACGCTTCAATTTCAAGCTCACGTCCCTTTGTGTCCTCCGAACCGACGTTCACAAGACCGACCTTTGGCTTTGAGATCCCCATTACTTTATTCATGTAACAGCTTCCCATAACGCCGAACTGTACAAGCATTTCCGGACGGCAATCCACGTTAGCGCCGCCGTCAACAAGTATCATGTGACCTTTTGCCGTAGGCATTATCGGCGCAAGAGCGGCACGTTTAACGCCCTTGATGCGCTTTGCAAGGAAAGTTGCTCCGACTACCAGCGCGCCGGTGCTTCCTGCGGAAACAAAAGCATCGCCCTTGCCCTCGCTGAGCGATTTAAGTCCCACCGCCATGGAGCAATCCGATTTTTCCTTGATCACCATTGTAGGCTCTTCATGAATGTCAATTACCGACTCGGTATGTATTATTGATATTTTATCGAGAGATATTCCGTTTTTCTCGGCTGTTTCCTTGATAATTTTTTCATTTCCGGTAAGAATTATTTCAACATCAAGTTTTTCAACAGCCTCCGCCGCGCCTTTTATAACTTCCAGCGGAGCGTTATCCCCACCGAATGCGTCAACTATTATTTTCATAAAAAATACTTCCTTTCTTACGGTTTATCATCTTGAATTTATCAGAAATATCAGCCATTGTTTATTCTTTCCATGTAATTTTCAAACGCCGCAAGAGCCCTGTCCGCGATCTTACGGTAACGTTCCTGCTTGTCCTTTAGACGTTCGCTGATATCCGGGAGTATACCCATATTTGCTCCCATTGGCTGGAAATCAGCGATATTTTCATTGGAGATATAACGCAAAAGCGCACCGATCATTGTTTCTTCGGGAAGAATTATTTTTTCTTTTCCCTGCAAATATCGTGCCATATTAATTCCTGCCATGATCCCTCCGGCAGCGGATTCCATATAACCCTCGGTGCCGGTCATCTGTCCCACAAAGAAAAGATCTTCCCTGCTTCTGAACGAAAGATCCGCATTCAGCAGTTTTGGAGAATTAATAAATGAATTTCTGTGCATTACGCCATAGCGCACAAATTCCGCATTTGCAAGCCCCGGTATCATGGAAAATACCCTTTTCTGCTCCCCGAATTTTAAATTTGTCTGAAAGCCCACAATATTATAAAGTGTTCCCTCACTGTTTTCCTTGCGCAGCTGGACCACCGCATACGGACGTTTCCCCGTTTTGGGATCATTCAGTCCCACAGGCTTCATAGCCCCGTAACGCATTGTATCCTCGCCGCGTTTTGCAAGGACTTCGATAGGCATGCAGCCCTCATAGACCGTAAAATCGTCCCTGCCTTTAGGCTTGTCAAAATCATGCACGGGTGCGCTTTCAGCATTTTTAAGTTCATTCCAAAAAGAAATATATTCCTCTTTCGTGAACGGACAATTTATATAATCGTCATCTCCTCTGCCGTATCTTGCGGCAAAGAAAATTTTATCCTTTTCAAGCGAATTATAAGTAACTATAGGAGCGGCGGCATCATAAAAGCTCAGGTATCCTCCGCATACTTTTCCGATATTTTCAGCCAATTTTCCCGAAGTAAGCGGTCCGGTTGCGATTATAACGTTCCCGTCGGGAATTTCCGTGACCTCCTCACAGCGAACGGTTATATTTTCGCAGGAAAGGATCTTTTCCGTCACCATATCGGAAAATTTCTCCCTGTCAACGGCAAGCGCACCACCTGCCGGAACTTTTGTCGCCTCCGCACATTCGACTGTAAGAGAGCCCAATCGGCGCATTTCCTCTTTCAGCAGTCCGGCTGCGGAATTTATCCTTTCAGCTTTTAACGAATTAGAACACACAAGTTCCGCAAAACCTTTGTATTTGTGGGCAGGTGTAAATTTTTTAGGTTTCATTTCAAACAATTCAACTGCGATCCCTGCCTTTGAAAGCTGCCAAGCCGCTTCACACCCTGCCAGACCAGCGCCTATTACGGATACTTTTTTATCCATTACTTCTCCTTTTTGACAGCCACTTCATAGCCGCAGCCCTCTTTCAGGCAGAACATTTTTCCGCCTTTTTTGAAAAGCGTCGTACCGTCATTGCACTTAGGACATTTATCCGAAACGGGAGTATCCCATGTCATAAAATCGCAGGTCGGATTGTCCTCACAGCCGAAATATTTCTTGCCCTTTTTGGACTTTTTCTGCAAAACCTTCTTATGGCATTTCGGGCAGACCCCGCCTGTGTCCTTTACTATCCTTTTTGTATTCGTACAATCCGGAAAACCGCTGCAAGCAAGGAACTTTCCGAAACGTCCTATTTTTATTACCATAGGTTTTCCGCAGACTTCGCACACTTCGTTCGTTTCCTCATCGGGAACTTTTACGCGTTTTCCGTCCATAGCCGTTTCTGCTTTTGCAAGGGTATCCGCAAAATCGCCGTAGAAATCTTCCAGCGTTTCCACCCAGTCTTTTTCCCCGACTTCTATTTTGTCAAGACTGCTCTCCATTGCGGCAGTGAACTTGTAATCAACTATGTGTTTGAAATGCTGTCTCATAAGGTCCGTAGTAACTTCCCCAAGGCCCGTGGGGCGAAGCTGTTTGCCGTCGCGCTCAACATAAAAACGGTTCATGATTGTAGAGATCGTCGG